>NZ_AFOC01000068.1:0-21033 GCF_000224455.1 endosymbiont of Riftia pachyptila (vent Ph05) | reverse complement strand
GGACGAGTTGCAGCGCAGTAACCGGATCCCGGCCCAGATCGTCACCTCCCTGCGTGCCCGTCTCGCTCAATATACGGAATCCGCGGAGGATGCAGCGGGTGGGGAAACTCGTATCCGTTCGGATCGGGGAACGGGCCATCCGGCCCGATTTCTAACCAGGCAACTCGTATCGTCGGTACCCCAGTGCCATCTCCCTCCCGCGTTGCTCAAACACAAGCCTCCTCTGCACCACCCCTCTCCTCAGGCCACGCAAGTCGCCCGCTGGTGGGCGACATCCTCAACGGGCGTTTCGTGCTGGAGGATGAGATCGGCCGCGGCGGCATGGGCGTGGTCTACCTGGCAAAGGACCTGCGTAAGGAAGAGGCGAGGGACCGGGATCCTTACGTCGCCATCAAGGTGCTCAACGAAGCGGTGCAGCAGAATCCTGATGCCTTTATCGCTCTGCAGCGGAGGCCAAGAAGGCCCAACGCCTAGCTCATCCCAACGTGGCCACGGTCTATGATTTCGACCGGGATGGTGACAGGGTCTACATGACCATGGAACTGATGCAAGGCGAGTCGGTGGAGCACCTGATCAAGCGAATCCGGCCCAGCGGTCTGCCCCTGGAGAAGGCCCTACCGATCATCGAGGGGATGGCTCAGGGTCTGGCCTACGCCCATAGAAAGGATATCGTGCATGCCGACTTCAAGCCGGGTAACGCCTTCATCCTGCAGAACGGAGAGATCAAGGTACTCGACTTCGGCATCGCCCGCGCCTTTAACCCCCCAGGACAGAACTCTGGCGACCNACCGTCTTCGATCCCGCCAAATGGGAGGCCCTCACTCCGGCATACGCCAGTTGCGAGATGTTCGACCAGGCGGCCCCCGATCCGCGGGACGATATCTACGCCCTCGGCTGCGTCAGCTATGAACTGCTCACCGGACGCCACCCCTTCGACAAGTTGCCGGCTAACCAAGCCCGCGGTCGAAAATTAATACCCAAACCCATCTCCGGACTCAGCCACCGACAGAATCAGGCACTGGTCCATGCCCTGGCCTTCGAACGCGGTGAGCGCACCCCTGATCTTGAGCAGTTTCTACGGGAGCTGAAGGGTGGAAACGACGCCAACCTCAAGTGGTGGGGGTTGGCAGCGGGTGTCCCCCTGTTGCTGGCAGTTGTGGGGGTCGGAATCTATCTCTGGATAGACGGGGGGACGGACAGGCCGAAGAGTTCACCCCGACCAACACTGGTGGTCGAACAACCGGCAGAAACAAGGCCGGCTGCAACGATCCCAGGGGAGCTGTTGGAGCCCGATGAAACACCAACGGCCGAGGCTAAACCCAGGCCCAAGGAACTCGATGCTGAAACTCGGGCCAAGGTAGAACGCATCCTGGAGGTAGCCGAGCTTCACCGGATGGTCGGTCGCTATCTGGAACCGAAAGGCAGCAATGCGGTAGAGGCCTATCAGGCGGTCCTCGAGATGGACCCCGGAAACCGGAAGGCCCGGAACGGCCTGGATCAGGTGGCCACCCATTTTACGAACCAGGCCAGGCAGGCCATGGAACAGGGAGATAATTCAGCAGCACAAACCATGCTCAATCAGGGCCTGCGGGCGGTCCCCAAGCACAGGGAGCTCCAGCTTTTGAAAAACGGCTGCAATCGAAATAAGTAAGCATATTCAGATAACGCAACCGATCTATCATCAGATACTTCAATTCAGAGCGCTGATTGAGCAACTTGGTGAGAGCTGGCTCGACATCTACCTCACCAGCCCAATCTGGCGCTTCGCCCTCTCGACCGGATTATGCGGCGAGGCCGCCTGGTGCGGCATCCTGATGCCCAGCGTGGACCGTGTCGGACGCTACTTCCCCCTCACAGTGGCAGCCCCGCTAGAATCAGGTGGCAATCTGACCGCCCTGCTGCATGACGACAGCCGGTGGTTTTCACGCTGCGAGGAGCTGGCACTGGGCTCGCTGGCGGAAGAGATCCCCCTGGAGGGTTTCGATCAGGCCCTGATCGATCTGCCGCCACCGGTGATCCCCCCTCGTCCTGGGGCAGTCAGCGTCGGTGGCATGGGTCGGTCGGCCTGGCAGTTCGAACTTCCCTCTCTCGAATCCGTCTCCCCGGTGACCGCCGCCCTGAACCAGACCCTTTTAGAACGGGCCTTTCCCGCCTACAGCCTCTGGTGGAGCGAGGGCTCGGAACGGGTTCGTCCCTCCCTGCTGGTCACCGAGGGGCTGCCGCCGATTGAGGGCTTTGCCGCCCTGCTCGACGGCAACTGGGTCAACTGGAACTGGGGCCAGTACCGGGTCCCCCTCTCCCCCTCTCCCACGCCAGTGAGTGAAAACGGGAGTAAACCGGACATCAGTGAACCAGCAGAAACGGAAGCAAAATGAACGGAACGTCCACCATACATTGGGATTCCGCCGCATTGAGCCACGTCGGCAAGGTCCGCAAACTGAATGAGGATGCCTACCTCGACCGAAACGAATCGGGCCTCTGGGTGGTGGCAGACTGGCATGGGGGGACACAGTTCAGGCGACATGGCCAGCGGCATGATCGTGGAGCGAATGCAGCAACTGCACCTGCCGGGAGTCCTGAGCAAGAAGGTGGATCTGCTGGAAGAGACCCTGCTCGACATCAACCATCAACTGTTGACGGAGGCCGCTCACCGCGGCGGCAACGTGACTATCGGCGCCACGGTTGTGGTGATGCTGGCCCATGCCGCCCACCTGTTGCTGCTCTGGGCCGGCGACAGCCGCGCCTACCGTTTTCGCGATGGCGAACTGACCCAACTGACCCAGGATCACACCCAGGTGGAAGGAGCTGGTGGCAGGGGGCCTGCTGCTGCGGGAAGACGCGGAGAACCACCCCGCCTCCAACGTGGTCACCCGGGCGGTGGGGGCGGTAGAAGAGCTCTATGTCGACATGGGCGATACCCAGGTCGAACCGGGCGACCTCTACCTGCTCTGCAGTGACGGCCTCAACAAGGAGGTGGCGGACCGGGAGATCGGGGAGATTCTGGCCATGCAGTTGCCCCCCGAGAACTACTGCCACCGGCTCATCGACCTCGCCCTAGACCGTGGGGCTAGAGACAACGTCACCGTGGTGGTAGCCCGAGCCGATGCGGGGCCGCCCGAACAAATATGACGGATTTCAGGATCCTGTTGAACGGGCTCAGTCAAGGCGCCATTGACGCCGACGAGTTGATCGAGCGATTGTCCCGGATCGCCGAAGAAGCCCCGCAACAGATTCCCGAACTGATTGAGGCGGTAGACGAAGGCTTTCGCGCCGGCCACCTGCCACCCCAAATCCACGCCATGCTGCTGGCCCGGATCGAGATGCCAGCCCCCGCCAAAGCGGAAACTCCGGTGCTTCCCCCCGGGGTTGACGAGGAGCCCCCTCGGGACGGCAGCACCCGTATCACCGGCAGTGACAATGCAACCCGGGTAGTCGCAGGCCCCGGCAAGGAACCCGTGATCGACGACGAAGCAACGCGCATCGCCAGCGGTCCGACACCTCGCCCCCCTCTCGGCGACGAGGCCACCCGGGTTGCCAGCAGGCGTACTGCACCGCCCATGACACCCTCCCAGACCTCCAACGGCTCCTCCTGGGCCGATACCAGCGGGATGGGGACCACCACCTCATCGCATCGGATCAGTCACGAGCCCGCAGTAGGCGACACCCTCAAACAACGTTTTGAACTGGTGGAGGAGATCGGTCGCGGCGGTATGGGCGTGGTCTTCAAGGCCCTAGACCAACGCAAGGTCGAGGCAAAGGATCGTAACCCCTACGTTGCCCTCAAGCTGCTGAACGAGAGTTTCAAACAGCACGCCGCCTCCCTGATGGCGCTGCAGCGGGAGGCGCGCAAGGCCCAGGACCTGAAACACCCCAACGTCATCGGCATTTTCGACTTCGACAAGGACGAACATGGTAACTACTTCATCGCCATGGAGTTCCTCGAGGGCAGCCCCCTCGACAAGATAATCAAGAAGCTGCGCGGCACCGGCATGCCACCGGAGCAGGCGCTGAAACTGATCACCCAGATGGGGCTGGCGCTGGCGGCCGCCCACAATCACAAACCGGGCATCATCCACTCCGACTTCAAACCCGGCAACGTCTTCCTCACCCGGGATGGCGAGGTCAAGGTCTTCGATTTCGGCATCGCCCGGGCGGCCAAGCCGAAGATCCCCCAGGCCGGCAGCGATGTCACCGCCTTCGACGCCGGCACCCTCGGCGCCCTCACCCCCACCTACGCCAGCCTGGGAATGCTGGAGGGCCAGGACCCCGATCCCCGGGACGACATCTATGCCCTGGCCATCGTCGCCTACGAACTCTTCACCGGCGGCCGCCCCTTCGGCCGCAAGCCCCCACCGAGGCGCAAAGCAAGGGGTTACGCCCGAAACGGGTCAAGGGCCTGACCCGGCGCCAGTGGAAAGGGCTGCAGCGGGGGCTGGCCTTCCAACGCGAAGACCGCACCCCCAACGTCGAGCAGTTTCTCGACGAATTGACCCCGAAGAAATCCCGGCTGCCGCTGATCGCCGGGCTCTCCGCCATAGGTGCCGGGCTGCTGGGCTGGCTGTTGGTGCCCGATTACCTGGAGAAGCAGCGCACAACCGAACTGGCGACACAGATCGAAGGCTCCACCCTGGCCCGAATCCCCCAGCTGCTGGAAGACGCCACCGAACTCCGCCCCGAATCCCGGCGGTTGTTGTCCGCCAAGGCCGTAGCCCGCCTCATCGGCATCATCAACCAAGGCACCCCGAAACAGGTCCAGGAAGGTCTGCAAGTTACACAGGAACTCCCTCCCAATCAGAAGCGCGAGGTGATCGCCAGCGCCCGTGAGGCACTCCTCACCTACTACATCAATCTGGCTGATGATGCCTTCGCCCCCCAGGAGGGAAGCTACGACTATGCCGCCGCAGAACGGCAGATGACCCTAGCCAGCACCCTCTACCCCGACTCAATCCAGATCTTCCGCACCACCCAGCGTATGGAGGATGCCCGCAACGATCTGCTCAATCGCCTGGATAGCCGTTTCAACGAAAACCTGAGCGCCGGCCGTCTGCTGCCCGATCCGGTAATGGATGATATGGCAGATGTTCTCGGAATCCTGCGCCAGATCAGCCCCGAACATCCGCTGCTCACCGACCCACGTCTCGCCAATGCCTATAGCCAGCAGGCCAACCGCCTGTTGGCGAAAAATGACGTGGACCGGGCCGCCAGCCTGGCGGAAACAGGCCTGAAACAGTTCCCTGATGACGTGGCGCTGGAGAATCTGGCGGCCCGGGTCCGCCTGCTGCGCAACAAAGAAGAGGCCCAGAGCTTGTTGGCCGACCTGCATCGGGATCTCAAACAGAGGCTGCCCGGCATCGATACGCTCAATGGCTATCGGGAACTGGACGAACAGCTCAAACAGCTGCGCATGATCCAACCTGACGACCCGCTGCTCAGCCAGGCTGAAGCCGGTTTGCGCAAGTTACTTCAGCCGCAGCTGGAACCGCTGATCGCACAGGAGAAGTGGAGCAGCGCCAATACCCTGTTGAAGCAGTTCGCCGGCCAACTCTCTGGCGATTACATGCGGATACAGCAGAAACGTCTGCTCGGCGGCAAACGCGCCCCGGAACTGCTGGCTGAGGAGATCGCCGAGCGCAAACGGGGCATCGAACGGTTGACCGCTGGAGCACGGTTCACCGCCTCCTGGGAACAGGAACTGGAGACGGCGCTGAAAGGTCTTCAAAACCTGATTACGGCGGATGACCCCTGGCTCGGCAAACAGAAGAATGAGATCGCCCGGCTCTACCTACAGCAGGCCGGAAAGGAGCGTGATGCGGGCCAGTTCACAAGAGCCGGCACCCTGCTGAGCCAGAGCGAACGCTTTGCCCCGGCCATGGCGGATCGTTTCAAGGCGGAACACTTGGCGCTGACCAAGGCGGAGTCAGCCTGGGAGCGGGAGAACAGGGAACGCATCCAGCTGGCTCGAGTAGAGGGCACCAAACAGTCCCTGCTCACCCAGGCCAAGGCAAATGACGTTACCCAGGCCCACAAGACATTGCAGGAGTTGCAGCAGGAGTTACCGGCAAATGACCCTTTCCTTCAGGTCACCGGGCCCGAGGCCATTGGCAAGGCCTATCTCCGTCTGGCACAGAGACGGGCCAAGAGAGATGACTTTACCGCGGCCATCAAACTGGTTCGCCACGGTCTGGAGATTGCCCCGGAAATGCCGGAACTTACCGAAAAGCTGAGAGATTTCCAGCGCAAGACCGCGTTTAAAAAGGTTGGCCAGGCGCTGAAGAAACGGCCACCCAACAAACTTCGCGCACTCGATGCCGAGTTACAGCAGTTGCAACAGGAATATCCCGAGCAGTACCCCGTGGCCGAGGAAAAATATGCCGCACTGCTCATCAAGCGTGTTGAAACCGCAAGGGATCCAGCGATTGCCGCTTCCCTACTCGTCGTCGCCAGACAACTCTTTCCCGATAACCGGGCATTGACAAAAGTTTCCGTCGCCGAGCCACCGAAGCCGTCGGTTATTGCTGCACGTGGTATAGAGGCGGTCGAGGCAGGGCGTCTCAACGAGGCCCTCAAGCTGCTGCAGGAGGCAAAGGAGAAGGAGTCGGGTCACCCTGATCTGGCGCGCCTCGGTAACTCCCTGAAAGCGCGCTTGGAACAGGCGAAAAGAACCTTTTCCGAACACAAGACTGCACTGAAGGCAAAGGATCGCAAACAGGCCATCACCAAGGTGGAACAGGCCATCAAACTCTGGAACGACCATGCCATCTTCAGGAAAAAACTGAAGGAGTTGCGCCCCCCCTCTTCCAAGGACCGCTGCAATCCAAAATACGCCGGTTATGGCAAGCGCAGCAGCAAGTTCCGTTGCTACGATCTGCTGAATGGGAAACAACGGGGGCCCATCATGGTAGTGGTGCCCGCGGGTGGGGGGAGCGCCACGCCCTACGCCATCGGTCGCTACGAGATCTCCGTCGGTGACTACAATACCTATTGTCGGTTGAGCAGCAAGTGTAAACCCCTCTCAGGGAAAAACACCAAGCTGCCTTTGAACAACATCTCACTGCAGACGGCCCAGGCCTACGCCGAGTGGCTGAGCAAAAAGACCGGTCATAACTACCGGCTGCCACGAGAGGAGGAATGGCTGCACGCCGCCAGGGCTAAAGGGCGTCAACCTGCCGGCTCAGATTTCAATTGCCTGCTGCTCAGCGGTGGTTCGGTGGTCAAGGGTGGCGCACCCATCGAGGTCAATGTGGCACCGCAGAACACCTGGGGTCTGTTCAATTATGTGGGCAACCTGCAGGAGTGGGTGATCGGCCCAAACGGTAGCAAGGTCATGGGCGGTCACTACAACTCACCGGCAGCCACCTGCAGTATTAAACTCAACCAACAGCACGGAGGCGCTGCCGAGCAGATCACCGGATTCCGGCTTCTGCGTGAGATCAAAGGGTAGGCCATGAGCAACACGCAGCCCCAAATCAGATTGCGGCAACTGGCACGGGAGTTCGCTGAGGGCCGTATCGACCGGGAGAGCTACCGCACTCGGCGTGCCGGGTTGCTGGATGCCCTGTCACCATCGGACAAGGCGGCACCGGCTTCAAATACACCGGCATCCGCCTCCGCAACCCATTCCATCCTCCCCCTCGCCGCCGCTGCCGGTGGTCTGTTACTGGTGGCGGGGGCCGGATTGTTTCTCCTCTTCACGGCGAAGGACGAACCGCTCGCACCAGCACCTGCTGTGCCACCTGAAACGCAACCTCCTACACCCATGGTCGAATCGCCCCCGCCACCCGTAATTCCAGAAACAGGGGCCGCACTGGCAACGGTGTTACGGGGGTTCGTGCAGGCAGGCGACTGGAGTAAGGAGAGCCAGGAGCAGCTTCTGCAGGAGTGGCAAAGCCGGGGAGCGCAAGCTCAGGCGGAGGCAAAATCCTCACGATGGTTCCGCGTCCTGGAAACCGATTTCCGGTCACGGCTTGAGGAGGAGCGCGGACTGGCTGCAGGCAGCAATGGAGAGATCGTAAAATCGCTGGTGGATTTCGGCCACCGGCTGGAGTTGCAAAACACTACCGAGAAAAACACGCTCCCCTCCGCTTCTGCGCCTGAGGTAAAATCCCGCCCGCTTCCAGCCCCAACCGAACGGCCCGTCAACCACAAGACACCCGCACCGTCCCCAACAGCACCATCCAGACCAGTAACCGCTGCAGCGCCGAAACCAAAGGCGGCAGCGTCGACTAAAGCCCCGATTAAACAAACCTTAGCCAAAGAGTCGGTGCAACAAAAAATTGAAACTCAGCCGAGGACGCCCACCTCGCGCAAGCAACGATCCAGCGTGGAGGTCCCTGTTCCCCGAGGTTGCCGGCCGCGCTTTACCAGCCCTAACCAGGTTCAGTGTCAAGACAGCCTCCAGACTGGTGAGCGGGGGCCGTGGCTCACTGTGCTGCCTGGGGGACTGTTTGTCATGGGCAGCGACAGCGAACCCCAAGAACAGCCGGTACACCTGGTCAATATCGCCTACCCCTTCGCCATCGCCACCCATGAGATCAGCTACCGGGAGTATGCCCGCTTCTGCCGGGAGAGTGGCACGGTCTGCCCTGAGCAGCCATGGAATCGCGCTGACCTTCCGGTGGTCAACGTAAGCTGGGACGATGCCCAACGTTACACTACCTGGCTCGCAAAGCAGACGGGCAAGGGCTACCGCCTGCCTACCGAGGCGGAGTGGGAATATGCCGCACGGGCAGGCAGCACCGGCCCCTATCCCGTAGCCGAGGCCGACCTCGGCAGTTATGCTCACTATGCCCGTCACGGTGGTGAGGACGCACCGCAAGCCAGCAAGCCGCAACGCACCAATCCCAACGCCTTCAGCCTGTTCCACATGGCCGGTAACGTCCAAGAGTGGGTCCTGGACAACTGGCATGACGATCACGCCGGCGCCCCCGCCGACGGCAGTCCCCATTTCGACCAGAGTTCAGACCGGCGCGTCGTGCGCGGGGGCGGCTACAATGAAACCGCCGGGTCCTTGCGCTCATCCGCCAGGTCATCCTTACCCCAGACCAGGGCCAACCGCTACACCGGCTTTCGCGTCGTGCGGGACATCTATCTCAAGCCCGATCAGGCAAACCTGGAAAAATGGGGCGACTGGTGGCTGTCACGCCAGGATAAGCAGCACTATACGGTGCAGCTCTTTAGCCTCAAACGGCTGGACAGGCTGGGAGAGCTCGTCGAACACCACCCTGACCTTCCCCTCAAGCTGGTCAGCTCAAACGAGACAGGCTTCAACTACCGGATCCTCTACGGGCTCTTCACGACCAAATCTGCCGCGGAAAACGCCTTCAAAGCCCTGCCCGCTTCTTTGCGCAAACAAGTGCCTCGCTTGCTGATAAAAGAGATTGGTGAGTTGTAAATGAGATTCTTGACAGAAAGAGTGGGTAAAACACTGCGTGTGGAATTACACCAATCCAGCTTGGCTGCGAATGAAAGCAATTTATTGGCCCAACCCTTTGTTGATTCAGATCAACAGAGTAAATGTATTATCAAAAATTGGAGATGCTTTAGGGTTGACCGACAACATTTTATCATTCCAGCCAATTGCAGCCCTCATCGGCCCTGGAACCACATTAGCACATACTGCCACAGGCATATCAGTGGCTGTTCTCGTCCTTAACCTGATCATTAATATTATTAATTGGATAAATGCATGGGAAGCAGGAGACCGTCTATATGGATTTCGCGCAGTTGCCTATACAATCACGGCATGGGCATTTGACGAAACCATCCCTTCATCTTCCAACAGATATCTAAAGCGAGCAAAAGAAAAAACGGGAGCGTACGCTGACTGCTTTGCCTTTCTTGGCGAAGAAGAAAAACGTTGGACACAAAGCATGGAAAGAAGCTAGCAATGCTGCAGTAAAACGATTAGATAAGCTTGCTAATGATGAACTTATGGGTCGCAAATCGACGCTCAAGAAGTACCTGAAGATTCATAAGCAATGATAACAAAGAGGATCTTTGCTCGGCTGTACTGAAAGGAATGGAAAAAGAAGCTCGATGATTATCAAGCTGAACTGATGAGGCATGGATATGATATTAAATATCCGCATTGAACTCGAGGACAATAGGGGACAGACCACGGTTTATCGCCCAAGAGTTTCCTAGTGGCTAGCCCAAACCGGTTTTGACTCCCCCGGCAACGAGGAGCCCATCGGAACATCAAGCCGATTCCTGCATTCCCTTACACTCAATATCGCGGCGACTCGTAGGCCTGTTCTTCCTGCCCTTTTTTTATGGGACGTACGTAGATCTCGACCCGGCGGTTGAGCTGGCGGTCCCCCTCAGTCTCATGAGAGGCCCGTGGCTCCGATCTCCCCCGCCCCTCGACCCGGATGCGTGCAGCGGGCACACCCTGATCCTCAAGAAAATAGGCAACATTTTCGGCCCGGCGCTCGGACAAGTGCTGATTATATTCCGCCGTGCCCGTATCATCTGCATGCCCCACTACATGCACCACGGTCTGGTTGTATTTGACCAGGATCCTGGCTAGCTTCTCCAGGGTAGATTCAAAACTTGGTTTGATCGCCGCGCTGTCGAAGGCGAATGACACCTCATTGTTGAGGTTCAATTTCAGAGTATCGTCTTCGTAGCGCTGGATAGCGAGTTCCTGTTTCTCCCGCTCTTCGGCGAGTTCCTTTTCGAACGAACGCTGCTGCTCGTCCATATAAACCCCGACCATCGCTCCAGCAAAGGCACCTACCGCGGCACCAACAATTTTACCGTGCTTGTCGTCAAGCTGGTGGCCAACCACCGCACCGGCAATGGCGCCGATGGCAGCGCCGGATTTTGCATTCCGATCGGGATCGCCCGTGGCGCAAGCGGAGAGCAGCGAGGCGGCGACCAGAAATGTTGCAACAGCCTGACGCTGGCGTATTCCCCACCTCTTAGCAACCCCTTCGGTCGAGATATGAAACACTGCATAGATCGACACTGTTGCTGCCCGTCCTGTCTGCTCAAAATGGGACTAATAAACCTAATTTCTTAATAGCATAATCCCGGGATAAGAAAAACCAAAGCCTGCCGGAGACGACCTTCCCAGAGTTGGCGCTTTTCAGATTCGGACTGGGGAATGACACAGAGCTTCGAGTTATGTTTTCTGGCTCTTTCTGAACGACCGTCCCCCGGCCATTAAATCTGAGGGCTGCGAGAACCCTGCGTTATGAAGATCGCTAAGAACATCAACCTACTCTGAGGGCTGATGCCGAGATCATCGAAGCCTCCCGCTCGCCTGCCCCTATCTCATCCATCACAAACCCTGGAGACTCAGAAAGAGCAAGGAGATAAGCAAAGGCCTCATGGCAGCTAGAGAAGCCACCGACCCGTTCGACAGTGTAGCGCCAGGCCAGCATTTCACGAACTGCTAGGCCTCGAGGAGTTCCTGCGGGAGAAACAAAGATGGAGCCTGAAGCAGATTCAGACCTTGCGAGAACACACCCGCAAGAGCATCACGAATCTCTATCGGACGGGCATGAATGGACGATAGGGAGATGCTGGCGGTTGGAAATCGAGCCGTGCTCCCAACTCAGCGCCACAAAGTTTGCGCAACCGCTTTTCTTTATCTTGGCTGCGTCCCTGCAACCCACTGAAAGTATTATAGAAAACTGGTCCGGGCGAGATGATTCGAACATCCGACCCCCACAACCCCATTGTGGTGCGCTACCAAGCTGCGCTACGCCCGGAGATTCTGGCGATACAGGCCAATCGACCTGGCTCCAGATCCCCGCGGATCCACCTCCCATCTGGCGGGAAAATTAGCAGCTCCGCAAAGGAGGGGGAATACTATGCAGTTACCCTGCTGTTGTCAATCGTAAAAGACTACCTCTTGAGGATCTGAAGTAGATCCTCAAGTTCCATGCGCAACTGCTTGACGATCTGCTGACTCTGGATGTGGTCATCCTTAGCATGCTCACCTGACATCTGCTGTCGGGCGCCACCGATCGTGAAGCCCTGCTCGTAGAGCAGGCTGCGGATCTGGCGGATCATCAGCACATCGTGGCGCTGATAATAGCGGCGGTTTCCACGCCGTTTTACTGGTTTGAGTTGGGGGAACTCCTGCTCCCAATAGCGCAGCACATGAGGTTTCACCTGGCAAAGATCGCTGACTTCACCGATGGTGAAATAGCGTTTGCCAGGGATCGCAGGCAGTTCAACGTTACTGCTGTTGGGATCCAGCATAGGCTTCCACTCGCGCCTTGAGTTTCTGGCCCGGCCGGAAGGTTACCACTCGGCGGGCGGAGATCGGGATCTCTTCTCCGGTTTTTGGGTTACGACCGGGACGCTGCTTTTTCTCACGCAGGTCAAAATTTCCGAAGCCTGAGAGCTTCACCTGACTGCCTTCCTCAAGAGCACGGCGGATCTCTTCAAAAAACATCTCCACCATCTCTTTGGCTTCACGTTTGTTGAGGCCCAACTCATCAAAGAGCCTTTCAGCCATATCAGCTTTGGTCAGTGACATACCCTACTCTCTCAACTTCGCGCCAAGCTCATCGGCTAACCGTTTGAGCACAGCATCGACCACCGCATCCACTTCCTCGTCCGTAAGAGTGTGGGAAGATTCCTGTAAAATCAATCCCAAAGCGAGACTTTTTCGCCCCGAATCTACCTTCTCACCAGTATAGACATCAAAAAGACGGATGTCCTTCACAATTTCTGGGGCAGCCGTTTGCACGCAGCGTTTAACCCTGTCGAAGGGGATTTCCGCATCCATCAGCAGTGCAATGTCGCGCCGGATCGAGGGAAACTTGGAGAGCGGAGCAAACGCCGGCAGGCGGCCCGCATTGAGCGCCTCCAGCTCGACCTCGAACAGATAGGTACTGCCATCCAGATCGAGTTGCTGCTCCAGGGCAGGATGCAGCATACCGATCCAACCGATCTGCCGACCAGCAAACTCGATCGCGGCGCTCTGCCCTGGATGCAGCGCCGGGTGCTCGGCAGCACTGAACGCAAATCCTGCCCCTGCCCCGGTCAAGGTAAACAGCGCCTCCAGGTCTGCCTTCAGATCGAAGAAATCGACAGCACGCGCTGCACCGCCCCACTGCTCCGATAACTGCGGACCGGTGATCAGCCCCGCCAACATCTGACGCTGATCGATCTCGCTTGCGCTCTTGAGGAAGCGCAGACCGGACTCAAAGATGCGTACCCGCTCTTGCTGGCGCGACAGATTGTAGCGGGCGGTCTGCAGCAGACCCGGCCAAAGGCTAGTGCGCATCACCGACATGTCAGCCGAGATCGGATTCGCCAGACGCACCCCATCACGCCCCGGATCGAGCTGCTTGTGAAGCTCGGGGCTGATGAAAGAGTAGGTGATAACCTCTTGATAATCCCGTGAAACCAGCAGCTCTTTAGCGCGCAGCAGATCGAAGTCAGCCTCAGCTCGACCACGCAACTCCATGCCAAAGGCACCACGCCGGGTGGGGATGCGCGCATAACCGTAGATGCGCCCGACCTCTTCGATCAGGTCTGCCTCGATGGAGATATCAAACCGACAGCTGGGGGCAGTAACCAGCCAGCCCCCCTCTTCGACGGAGAACTGCATCTCTAGGCGGCTGAGGATATCCTCCACCTCGTCGGTGGAAATCTCGATGCCAAGCAGACGCTGAATGCGCTGATGGCGCAGCAGAATCTGCGGGCGCGCCTCGATCTTCTCCTCGTCACTGACCTCCACCACCGGCCCCGCCTCGCCGCCGACGATATCCAGCAGCAGTGCGGTGGCCCGCTGCATCGCCTGCGCCTGCAACTGGGGATCGACGCCGCGCTCGAAGCGGTGCGAGGAGTCGGTATGCAGGCCATAGGCACGCGCCTTGCCGATGATCGCGGTGGGGCTGAAGAAAGCGCTCTCGAGCAGGATATCGCTGGTCTCGGCGCTGACCCCGGAGCCCTCGCCGCCCATGATGCCGGCCAGCGCCAGCGGACGATTCGCATCGGCGATCAGCAGAGTGTCGGGCTTCAGCTCGATCTCCTGACCACCCAACAGGGTCAGCTTCTCGCCTACCTCGGCCATGCGCACCCGAACCGGCGCACTGAGCTGGCCGAGGTCAAAGCCGTGCATCGGCTGACCCAGCTCCAACAACACGTAGTTGGTCACATCCACCACCGGGCTGAGGCTGCGGATGCCGCTGCGACGCAGCCGCTCCTGCATCCAGATCGGCGTCTCGGCCGTCGGATTGATGCCCTTGATCACCCGACAGAGGTAGCGTGGACAGGCCTCTGTGGCCTCCAGCTGTACCTCGAAGCGGTCATCGATCACCGCCGGCACCTCGTCGATCTGCGGCGGGGTGACCGGGCAACGATTGATCACGCCGACCTCGCGGGCAATGCCGGCGATGCCCAGCAGTCGCCCCGGTCCGGGGTCAGATCGATATCGATGGTCTGGTCGTCGAGCTGCAGCCAGTCGCGGAAATCATCGCCAACCGGAGCATCCGCCGGCAGCGGCATAATGCCATCGGAGCTATCGGCCAGACCCAACTCACTGGCGGAGCAGATCATGCCGAGGGATTGGACACCGCGCAGCTTGGCCTTCTTGATCTTGAAGTCACCGGGCAGGCGGGCACCGACTACCGCCACCGGCACCCGCATCCCCTCGGCCACATTGGCCGCGCCGCAGATGATCTGCAGCGGCTCTTCAGCATTCACATTGACGCTGCAGATACGCAGCTTGTTGGCATCCGGATGGGGCTCGATGGCGAGTACCTCGCCGACCACTACACCACTGAACGCGGGGGCCACCGGCTCCACCGAATCTACCTCGAGACCGGCCATGCTGAACTGCTCGGCCAGCTCCTCGGTGGCGACCGCAGGGTTGGCCCACTCGCGCAACCAGGCTTCACTGAATTTCATTTTTCTGCCCGTTTTATTGAATCGTTTTCAAACCGCGAATGGACGCGCATCACCGCAATAAAACGCAAATATTTTTTGCGGAAATTAACGGTGACTCGCGTCCATTCGCGACCAATTATTATGCAAACTGTTTCAAGAACCGCAGGTCATTTTCGAAGAAGAGCCGCAGGTCGTTGACCCCGTAGCGCAGCATGGTGAGCCGTTCCACCCCCATGCCGAAGGCGTAGCCGGTGTACTCTTCGCTGTCGATGCCAACGTGGCGAAACACCTCGGGATGGATCATGCCGCAGCCCAGCACCTCCAGCCAGCCGGTGTGACTGCAGACCCGACAGCCCTCACCACCACACATCACACACTCCATATCGACCTCCGCCGAGGGCTCGGTGAAGGGGAAGTAGGAGGGGCGAAAGCGCACCTTCAGATCCTTCTCGAAGAAGCTGCTGAGAAAGTCGTAGATCACCCCTTTGAGATCGGCAAAAGAGACATCCCGATCGATCAGAAAGCCCTCCACCTGGTGAAACATCGGGGTATGAGTTAGATCGGAGTCGCAACGGTAGACCCGCCCCGGCGCGATGATCTTCATCGGTGGCGTGCCACTCTCCATGGTGCGGATCTGCACCGGCGAGGTATGGGTACGCAGCAGCATGTGGGCGTCGAAATAGAAGGTTCGTGCATCGCCCGGGCCGGATGGTGCGCCGGGATGTTGAGCGCCTCGAAGTTGTGGTAGTCGTCTTCGATCTCAGGGCCTTCGTGCACATCAAAGCCGGCATGGGCAAAGAGGCGTTCGATCCGCTCCAGAGTGCGGGTAACCGGATGCAGCCCGCCCTTTGCCAAGCCACGCCCCGGCAGGGTCACATCGATCTGCTCAGAGGAGAGCCGTGCTGCCAATGCCTGTTCTTCAAGCAGCGCCTTGCGCGTCTCGATAGCGCGCTGCAACGCCTGCTTGGCCTGGTTGATCGCCTGCCCCGCCTGCGGGCGCTCCTGTTTTGGCAACTTGCCCAGCTGTTTCAACTGGTCGGTCAGCAGGCCGCTCTTGCCAAGATATTTGACGCGCACTTCATCCAGAGCGGTCAGGTCATCGGCTGAGGCCACTGCGCACTCTGCGTCCGCCATCAGCTGTTGCAGATTCAGCACAGAATCTTTCATCTGTAATCATCCTCGAGAGGGAAACAAAAAAGGGGAAAGGCCCAAAGGCCTTCCCCCTTTATAGACGCCGTTATGCATGCGGACAGCCGCCCACACTCGACGACAGGCTTTAGCTGGAGAGAGCGGCCTTGGCCTTTTCTGCCAGCGCGGCAAAAGCCGGCTTGTCGTGTACCGCCAGGTCGGCCACATCTTGCGATCGATCTCGACCAATGCCTTGTTCAGGCCGTCGATCATGCGGCTGTAGGAGAGACCGCACTCACGCGCACCGGCGTTGATTCGGGCGATCCAGAGAGCGCGGAACTGGCGCTTCTTCTGGCGGCGGTCGCGGTAGGCGTATTGGCCGGCCTTGATAACCGCCTGCTTGGCGACACGATAGATCTTGCGACGGGCACCGTAATAACCCTTCGCTTCCTTAAGCACCTTCTTATGGCGGGCGCGTGCTTGTACACCACGTTTGATTCTGGACATTCTTCAGTACCGATTCGTTAAAGGTTAGGCGTAAGGCATCATGCGACGGGCGGCAGCCACATCGGACTTGTGCACGTACCTGGGGAACGCAGATGGCGCTTCCGCTTGGTGCTCTTCTTCGTCAGGATATGACGACGATGTGATGCGTTCCGTTTGAACGAACCGGATGCGGTGCGCTTGAACCGCTTCGCGGCACCACGATTGGTCTTGATTTTTGGCATTGCTTCAACTCCGCAATTTGTGGCGGGATCCCACTATTGGGCCTGCCTTTTTGGTTACTTTTTCTTGGGACCCAGCACCATCACCATCTGGCGGCCTTCCATCGCCGGTTTCTGCTCCACCTGACCATATTCGGCCAAATCGGCTTCCACCCGCTGCAGGAGTTCCAGCCCCAGCTCGCGATGTGCGTGCTCACGACCGCGGAACCGCATGGTTACCTTGGTCTTGTCCCCATCACTAAGGAAACGTACCAGGTTGCGTAGTTTTACCTGGTAATCCCCTGCACCCGTCCCTGGTCGGAACTTCACTTCCTTAACCTGCACCTGCTTCTGCTTCTTCTTGGCCGCCTGTTTCTGCTTCTTCACATCGAACAGAAACTTGCCGTAGTCCATCACGCGGCAGACCGGAGGCTCCGCGTTCGGTACGATCTCAACCAAGTCCATATCCGCCTCGTCGGCCACCGCTTTGGCCTCGCTCAACGAAACGATTCCTAACTGTTCGCCGTCCGCACCCACCAGTCTGATCTGGGGTACATTGATCTCGTCATTCAGGCGATGCTTTTTTGGTGCAGCGATAGTCGCTTCCTCCGCAGAAGTTCAGCTCCAAAACAGGCCGTGATGCCTTACGACGGCCTGCCTGTGGCACATTGGCGTGCCACTGGTTTCGTCAGACAAACCTGACGAAAACCGGTCGACCAAGGCGACTCATTACCTTGATCTATGGTTGAGTTGGCCACTCAGGCTTTTCAACCACTCGAAAGCAGAAAAGCACCGACCCAGCGGTGCTTTATCCTAATTCACACGTTCGGCCACCTCTGCAGCCATTTTCGCGATGAACTCCTGCAGCGGCATGCTGCCGAGGTCTTCACCCTTACGGGTCCGTACGGCCAGGCTACCCTGTTCCATCTCCCTGTCACCGACGACCAGCAGATAGGGCACTCGCATCAACGTGTGTTCGCGGATTTTAAAGCCAATCTTCTCGTTTCTCAAGTCCGATTCGACACGAAAACCGGCTTCACGCAGGGCTTTGACGCTGTTTTCCGCATATTTAGGCCTGGCGATCGGTGATATTCATCACCACCACCTGCACCGGAGAGAGCCACAATGGCATGGAGCCGGCGTAGTGTTCGATGAGGATACCGATGAATCGCTCCAGGGAGCCAAGCACCGCCCGGTGCAGCATCACCGGCACCTGCTTGCTATTGTCTTCGGCGATATAGTGGGCGCCAAGCCGCTCTGGCATGGAGAAGTCGAGCTGGATCGTGCCCAACTGCCAGACCCGCTCCAGGCAGTCGCGCAGGGAGAATTCGATCTTGGGGCCGTAGAAGGCGCCCTCCCCCGGCTGCAGCTCGAACTCCAGCCCCTTGTGGTTGAGCGCGTCTTCCAGAGACTTCTCCGCCTTGTCCCAGAGCTCGTCGGAACCGACGCGCTGCTCCGGGCGGGTGGAGAGCTTCACCAGCACCTCTTCGAAACCGAAGTCACGGTAGACCTCGAACAGCAGGTCGATGAAGTCGGAGACCTCGGAGAGGATCTGCTCCTCGGTGCAGAAGATATGGGCGTCGTCCTGCACGAAGTTGCGCACCCGCATCAGTCCATGCAGGGTGCCGGAGGGCTCGTTACGGTGGCAAGAGCCGAACTCGGCCAGGCGCAGCGGCAGATCGCGGTAGCTCTTCAGTCCGTGGTTGTAGATCTGGATGTGGGCCGGGCAGTTCATCGGTTTGATCGCATAGTCCCGGTGCTCAGAATGAGTGGTGAAGATCATGTCGCCGAACTTCTCCCAGTGACCCGACTTCTCCCACAGGCTTCGGTCGATCACCTGAGGCGTGCACACCTCTTGGTAGCCGTGGTTGCGCAGCTTGTCGCGGATGTACTGCTCGATGCTCAGGTAGATGCTCCAGCCCTTGTCGTGCCAGAAGACCATGCCCGGCGCCTCTTCCTGGGTGTGGAACAGGTCCTGCGCCTTGCCGATTTTACGGTGGTCGCGCTTCTCCGCCTCCTCCAGCCGGTGCAGATAGGCGTTGAGCGCCTTCTTGTCGCACCAGGCGGTACCGTAGATGCGCTGCAGCATCGCGTTGTCGGAGTTGCCGCGCCAGTAGGCGCCCGCCACCTTCATCAGCTTGAAGCCCTTGCCGAGCTTGCCGGTGCTCGGCAGATGCGGGCCGCGGCAGACATCAAACCAGTCGCCTTGACGATAGATGGAGACCTCTTCACCCTCGGGGATGATGTCCTGGATGATCTCGACCTTGTAGTCCTCACCCAGCTCGGCAAATGTTTTGATCGCCTCGGCTCGATCCCACACCTCACGCTGCAGTGGCAGATCGCGCTTGACGATCTCGTGCATGCGCTGCTCGATCTTCTTCAGATCGTCCGGCGTGAAAGGGCTCTTCGCGGGCGAAGTCGTAGTAGAAGCCGTTTTCGATGGCCGGACCGATGGTGACCTGGGTGCCCGGATAGAGTTCCTGCACCGCCTGGGCCATCACATGCGCGGCGTCGTGGCGCATCAGCTCCAGCGCCGCCTCATCACGACTGGTAATGATCGCCAGCTCACTGTCCGCTTCCATCAGGAAGCTGGCGTCCACCAGCTCTCCATTGACCCGACCAGCCAAGGTCGCCTTTGCCAGGCCTGGTCCGATGTCGGCCGCCACCTCGTAGACGCTGACGGGGTTGTCGAATCTACGGGTGGAACCGTCCGGGAGGGTGATGACAGGCATGTCTCTTTCCTTGTCAGTGGTGGCCCATACGAGAGGCCACATGAAAAAAAGCCAGGCCCCAAGAAGCCTGGCTGGCTATTCGATTGCGGTGTTCCGGGTGTACCCACCCTGCCGCGCTTGCACTCCAGGCACGAGCAAGCCTCTGCTAGAGCTAAGCGGCGGATATTCTATCGTCTGCGGAGGTCAACGCAAGCAGTTGCTGATTGAACCGGATCGCAGATCGAAACACGTACCGCCCCTATGGAAGATCGCCCACTTCCAGGCGAAACGGGCGGGGTTTGAAGCCGATGTCCTGCTCTGCCTCGGCATGGTCGAAGACCATATCCTGGTTCATCCTATCAACCATCGCGACCGACCAATCCTGGAAACGCCTGAACCTGCGCAACAGCAGCAGAACCATCTTGAAGGCCCAGCGGGGGATGGAGACGAGCCGCTCCTGTTTATCCATGCAGCGAAAGATCCTCAGCACCATCTCTCTATAGCTAAGCTGTTCGCTGCCAGAGATATTGTAGGCCCGGTTTTTTATTTCGGGCAGATCGAGCGCAGCCTGGCAGGCCTGAGCCACATCTTCTGCGTGTATGGGTTGTCGCAGCCCCACCCCTTCGCCCAACAGTGGAAAAAAACCAAACCGATTGATCATCCGGGCGATCTCGGAGATGTTCCGATCTTTGCCCAGGCCATAGATCAGTGTCGGTCGCAGCACCACCCATTCGATGTCATGTTTGCCGGCCCACTCGGCCAACATCGCTTCTGAGGTCCTTATCCCTTCCACAAGCCGCTGTTCTGCTGGACTCTCTGAGCGGGATTTGGTGAACAGGCTGGTGGTACTCAAGACAACGACCTTGCGCGCACCCCGAGCCTCCAGCATGGGGAGCAGCTCCGCTAGCACCCAGATCGGAGCCAGCGAGATCCAGTGGGTGATCTCCACCCCTTTCGGGTTCCAGACCAGCGAACCCGGCTGCAGGTTTGGGTTTTCGCTCTCTGGCTTGCGCCGGGAAAAGGCGGCAACCCTGCAGTTTGACGCGACCAACCTGGGAAGCAGAGCCGCCCCGACCAGACTGGTCGCGCCAATCACACCGTATATCTTATCAGCCACGCCGTTTTCCCACTTTGCAACTGGCACTGTGCAGCAGATGATAGAGCGCCGTCGCGCCAAATCTGAGCCAGACTCCCAATCCCACCAACCACATCAACACACCAGGGTACTGGTGTTTGAAAAACTTGCGGTAGAACCGAATCATGCCCCTGTGTTTATGCCAGGCAACAAAGATGGGTTTGCCTAGGCCGCAGACGCCGCGATAATGGATGATCTTTGCATCCGGTACAAACAGGATTTTCCAGCCCTTGCGGCGAAAGCGCATACACCAGTCCAGATCCTCGCAATGCAGAAAATAGCCCGCATCGAGCGGCCCGACATCTTCCAGGGCATTTCGACTGACCAGCATGCAGGCGCCGGAGATCGCCTCGACCTCGATCGGCTGCTCAGGCAAGGGCTGTTCGTGTAGATGGAAATCGAAAAACAGCCGCGGCCAGCGATGAGAGAGACTATACAACCCAAACGCCCGGACAAATGAGCGCCAGGGCGTCGGAACAGCGCGACGCCCTCCACCCTGCTC
>NZ_AFOC01000069.1:0-20810 GCF_000224455.1 endosymbiont of Riftia pachyptila (vent Ph05) | reverse complement strand
TTTTTGTGAAGGCCTCAGCCATGGGGATGCTCCTCTTGCGGATAAAAACGGCGAATGTATTAGAAAAAAGTAGGGAACAAAGAGCTTTGATCTTGGTCAAACGCCTAATTGCTAGATTAGGGAGCCTCTGATTAAGTCTGGACGAAGTAGATTATAATTCAGAATATTTAGCTTCAAGGCGCAAATCGCACGTAAAGCTACCGCTCCTTGCTCACGCCCCCCCTACACCCCTGTAGGGGATAGCTGGCTATTGCGAAGCAGAAGCTGGATATTCTAGACACAAGATACGAGTTAATGGCTTTATCAGAGGCTCTCTATAGATGGCAGAAGAGAGCAAAGGAAGGTGCATGAGGAGACCGACCGACAAGGCGTGCCGTCCGGCGATTTCCACTATTTACACCAGACCCCGGCTCAATCCAGCGCATCAGCAGGCCTGGTATTGGCATGGTCGCTATCTTCGCTGGGGCTGACCCCAGGCGGCATGCGGTTTTCGGTCAAATGCTGATAGAGCCGACTGCTCTCCCCATCATACGGGATGACGCTTGAAATGCCCGGCTTGCCCGGCACGATGACGGCCCGACGTGACTCCTCTACCGCTCCACGGAGAATTCCTTCGCAGCTAGAGAGGTCCAATCCCCGATAACTTTTAGATGGATCATTGGAGCTGTGGCAGACAATGCAGGTAGGGCCATTGCCAAATACATTGGGGGTGCCACGATTAATCATTAGCTGAGAAGAATGTTGCCCCGCAGAACCAACGCCTCAACCGCCCCATGATCCCCTAGCCTGATCTTGCGCCACATTTGATGCGTGACACTGGATGAATTTATCGCCCCCCCTCTGCTGCTGGCAATACCATCGGAGCGACCAGAGACACAAGCACCACCAGCACACACTCCATGCAGAGAAAGACAGGAACCCTGTCTGCTAATCGACATCGGATATCCCCCCGCTTTGGATGGCACCGTTTACGCCACCCTAAAATTGCAACAGAAGCTATAGCAGGGCAACATGCTCACGGCCCACCGAGTCTTTCCAGTCACTTCACCCTGGAGCTAAACCTTGATTACCCGCACCGCTTTGTCCCTACTGCTGAGCACGATGATCCTTCTCTTGAGCAGCCCTGCCCAGGCTGAGACCGTATCGGAAAAAACCATCAGGCTGCCCCCTACTTCCCTCGCAGCCTGGTACCGGCCCGACAACAAACGCCAGGTCTGGCTGCACAACATGTTCAAGCTGCGTAGGGAGATGCTGGCTGTCTCCGACTATCTGGCGCTGGAAGATGCGGCTGGCGTCGCCAAGTGGTCGGAACGGCTGGCACAGCACTACCGAAAAATCGGAGAGATGGTGCCGGAGTGGCAGGAGGAGCTGGAAGCGGATCTGATCAGCCAACTGCAACAGTCCGCGCAGCAAGGAAACTATGAAGAGGCCGCCCGGTCACTGCGTAAACTGGGGCTGAACTGTCGTTCCTGCCACCGCGACTACCGAGCGGTGACTGCTGCGATTTATCGCACACCGGACTTCAGCCAGATCCATGTGGAAGACTCTGAAACACTCGAAGAAGAGCCGTATCGAAGAGTCATGGAGCGTCTCACCCTGCTGGTCAACCGGATCAAGATTGCCAGTGAGGATGAGAGAATGCAGACTGCGCTCGAGAGCCTGGATAATCTTCGCCAACGGCTCGATGACCTTGGGCAGAGTTGTGAATCCTGCCATAAGGACAATGCCCCCAAATCCCGAATACTCGGCACTGAAACAGAGAAATCCCTGGCGGCACTTGAACAGGCGATCAAAGCGGGAGAACAAAAGAAAACAGGGCGTCACCTGGGAACACTGGCCGTCCAAGGCTGTGCCCGTTGTCACAGCGTGCACCGCACCCTATATGATCTCAAAGGTGCAATTGCACCTTAACAAGATCTAGCTGCCCCCTTTTTCCGACACCCCCATTGACAATTATCAAAACGGTTTTATTAATCGCCGGGTAGACTCCGGCGTTAGTGTGATGAAGGTAATTTACACTCCGCATAGATCTGCACAGATCTGTCATTGTCAGCGCCGCTGATCGGTGTTTACAGGGGACATCGTCAAGATGAGCAACAAAAATCCCCCGGCCTTCACGCGCCGGGTTTATATTTTTAACTTCCTCTCTTTAACCCTCTCGATCCTGATTCTGGCCTTTTCCTGGGCGACAACAGCCCTGGCCACTTCGGATTCCAAAATCGAGATGGGCATCTCTGAATACAAAAAAACGGATGAAAACCACGCGATTGTCAGGCCTAAAAGAGAGCGCAAGTCAACCACAGACCATTCAAAGCTGAAGGAACTTCAAGGCCCGTTTTCCAGCGGCCCTGAAGTGACAAAAGTCTGCCTCGAGTGTCACAACACGGCGGGGCATCAGTTCATGAAGAACAAGCACTGGACCTGGGACTACAAGCACCCGAAGACGGGACAACACCTTGGCAAGAGCGTGTTAATCAATAACTTCTGTACCAATGCCAGGGGCAATGAAGGCATGTGCGCCCAGTGCCATGCCGGTTATGGCATGGACAGCTCAGATTTCGATTTTACAAACCAGGACAACATCGACTGCCTGGTCTGTCACGAATCCACAGGTACCTACTACAAGACACCCACGTCAAAAGGCAACAAGGCCTGCTCCATCATGTTCGAGGGCAAGCCAGCCATCGACTGGACCAAGATTGCCCAAAGCGTTGATATGCCGAGTCGCAGCAATTGCGGCAAGTGCCACTTCTACGGTGGCGGTGGCGACAATGTGAAACATGGCGATCTCTCATCTGTACTGTTCGATCCGCCCAAAGCAGTCGATGTTCACATGAGTGAAGCCGGCGAAGGCTTCACCTGTGTCACCTGCCACGTGGGCGAAGGTCATGAGTGGGCCGGCAGTCGTTACGAGATGCTGGTCAACGACGAGACAGGCACCGGCAAGCCCGGCATGCCCCGCGAAGTCGCCTCATGCGAAAGCTGTCACAGCGATTCGCCTCACCCCATCACCTCAGTCAAGGGGATCAAGCTCAACAGCCATACTCAGCACGTGGCCTGTGAAACCTGCCACATTCCGGCCGTCGCCAGGGGCGGTGTTGCCACTGAGGTCGATTGGGACTGGCGCACCATGGGCAAGCTGAAAGATGGTGAGGGTTTCAAGCTGAAGGAGTATACCCAGGGTAATGGCCATCACCGCGCCACCTACAAATCGATCAAGGGTAACTTCACCTATGCCGAAGACCTTGAGCCCATGTACGCCTGGTTTGATGGAACCATGAACTACACCACGATTGACACTCAATTCGATCCATCAAAAGGCCCGATTGAGATCAACAGCTTTTCCGGATCCTATGATGATCCCGGTTCACGCATCTACCCGTTCAAACGCATGCACACCACACAACCCTACGACAAGGGCAATAACACGCTGGTCTATATGCATCTATGGGGTAATGATGAAGACGCACTCTGGGGCAACTACGATTTCGGCAAGGCCATCGAGGCAGGAATGAAGAAAAACGGCATCCCCTACAGTGGCGAATGGGGGTTTGTCGAAACCTACTCCTACTGGCCCATCAACCACATGGTGGCGCCAAAAAATGACGCCCTGGATTGTTCCAGTTGCCATGCAGATGATGGCAGACTCAATCACCTCAAGGGTTTCTACATGCCGGGTACGGGCAGGAATAAACTGCTCGATCTTATCGGTTTGTTGGCTGTCCTCGGCACCCTGGCTGGTGTACTCGGACACGGCGCGCTGCGCATGATCGCCAACCGCAGGAGGAAAGTCTGATGACAATGCATAAGATTCTAGTCTTCAAGCGGTTTGAACGTATCTGGCACTGGAGTCAGATGGCACTTATCTTCACCCTGCTGTTCAGCGGATTTGCAGTACACGGCGTCCACAGTCTGATCAACTTTGGTGATGCAGTCACTGTTCATACCTGGACCGCAATTGTGTTGCTGCTGATCTGGGCATTCGCCATCTTCTGGCTCTTCACAACAGGGCAGTGGCGCCACTATATCCCGACCGGGGAAAATTTCATCAAGGTTGCCCGTTTCTACGCCTTCGGCATCTTCAAAGGCGAGCACCATCCATACCGGAAGACCTACCGGCGCAAGCACAACCCCCTGCAGGCGCTAACCTATCTCCTGCTCAAGATCATGATCTTTCCTGCGATCTGGATATCCGGCATCGCCTACCTGCTGATCAGTTTTGGGCAGGAGGATATTTTTGGCTGGATAGGACTTGGACTCATTGCCCTGATCCATACCATCGCAGCGATCGCTGTCCTGGTGTTCGTCATCGCTCACGTCTATCTGCTCACAACAGGCCACTCGTTCATTGACCACGTAAAACCGATGATCACCGGCTACGATGATGTGGAACTGTCTGATGAGGAGTTAGCCTATCTGAAGGCAGATGAACCAGGTGTGATAAAAGAAGCCGATTAACAAACTTCTGGAAAGTAAAATCAGAAGACCCAGCGCACGATCAAGCGCTGGGTCTTCCCTTGTTTGAGAGGGCTCTGACTAGAAACCGCGCCTCACATCAAATCCAATAATAATATTCAGGTAGGTTTCACTATCGCTTCTACCATTTTGCCTGTGCCCCATTTTTTCTGTTCATGGATTAACACTATTGCAAAAGGGAACCAGCAACTCTCTTTGCTGCCCGCCGGCTTACCAGACCTTTCCGGGAGCCCACCAAAACCCTCTATCCTTGCCCCCCACCTTGACACACCCCAACCCTTTGCTAGGTTTCAGGAAGGAGCTTCATGGATAAAGAGAGAGCTTATATGCCTTCCACCCTGAGCCTATACTCCGCCTGCAGATGGCAGTTAAAAGCGATCATTCCACTTTTTTTTACCATTTTCTGTGCGACCCTATCGGCCACAGCAAATGCGGCTTTACCCGATCTCACCCTGCGAGTGAAGGCTCCTAAGGAGACCCAGGCAGGCTCGATTTTCGAGGTAAAGGTTAGCGTCGCTAACCGAGGCAAGGCAACAGCCCGAGGCTCGCGTTCATATCCCACAGGCTATATGGTTGACCTGTTTCTGACCCGAGGAAAGATACCTCAAGGCTTTGCCCGCTACTCGCAATCCTACTTCGATGGCGTACTGCTGAAGGGAGGGCGCATCGACAGGACAGTCGATCTAGCCGAGAGCAATAGACATGTTTATCAGACAGAAGTCAGCACATCGACCGACACGCCACCCGGTAATTATAAGATATGCGCAAGAGTAGATCCTGCAGGCAGGGTCAGGGAAACTAATAAAAAGAATAATTTGAGCTGCCTAAACATAAAAGTTATCAAAAAAATCGGCCGCCAGACCTTTGCAGGGAAGGATCTGAAAATGGTCAATAAGGGGCCGCCCTTACGCGCACATAACGGTTCTCAGGGCACAATGGGAGGCCCAACCAAACGAACCGTGTTGCCGGATGGCACCATGGAAATCCTTCTGCCAGACGGCATCAGGCAACGTCGCGCTCCCAACGGACAGATCACAACCATCCTTCCAGACGGAACGCATATGACCTCAAAAGCCATTCAGGTACCGATGGATGAATTGCCGGCATTACCATCTGATTTGAGTGACTGGGGCAAAAAAGCCAGCGACGCACTACTGCAGATCATCCAAAACCTACTCACCGAAGTGGAGTTCAACGCCTACCAGCAGACGGAAATAAACAAGCCATTTTATCCCAGGATGGAATGGCGCATTCGCAGCATCGACTTCCTGACGAGGGTGAAATGAGCGCTCTCAAACCAACATCAAGGGCCAGGATGCTCTGCATCGGCATTATCCTTCTCTGTCTCTTACCTGCCCCCATTCTCGTATCAAGTGAGGAAACATCACCCACCGAAGACTTGGGACTTATCGATCAGATGACACAGACACTGGAGGCCGAGCACGCAAATCAGTTTGCACCCACAATGTTACCAACAGAGGTGCTGGCACCCGCGACAGCGCAATCAATGCAGCAGGCACTCAAAGCTTATTACGACTATCGCACTGTCGGATATGAACACCGCAGGTCAGTTTTCAGATGGCAATTGTTGTCATCAAAGATCATCTTCGTCATCGTCGTTCTGCTGGTGAGTGCCGGCATCTATTTTTCCTGGCTCCAGTTCATCAAGGGATTGAGGACAGACAAAGACCGCTCTTCCACAGAAACCACCTTCGAGGCATCCGCCAGCGGCGTCAAGGTAAGCTCACCGGTACTGGGGGTCATCATCCTGGTCATCTCCTTGGCGTTCTTCTATCTCTACCTGGTATATGTCTACCCGATCGAAGAGATTCTTTGAGCAATGGACAATCAGTCAACAGCTATTCGCTCCGCCTCCCCCAACGCACTGCAATCTCGCGATACTCTCCCCACAAGCCACGTTTCTGAGCAAACGCCTCTCCCTCCATCTTCTTCAACCGCTCCCGAAACACACTGTCCAGCGGATAACGATTGAGCACTACCGCATAGCCATCAGTCACCATCTTCTCATTCAGGCTGTTGCCCTGATCGTCCAGCACCACCAGCGAAATACGCCCATATTTATCACGACGATTCAGGTCGCCACTCAACATCACCTGTTGACCAGGAGTCACAAGGCGCCTGAGATACGTAGTGGACGCCGCGCCTATCGACAATAGAACATCCTCACTCAGGCCGGTGCGCTGAACATCACGCTGCAACTTGGGGTTAGAGGTATCCTCCGGCGCATCGATCCCGGCCAACTGTATGCGTTCAGCGCCTCCAGCGATTTCCACAACCAGGGTATCGCCATCCTCCACCTGCTGAAGCCGGTAGAGCGACTCTGCCGCAATGGCATGCTGAGCGATGAAAAGAAAAAGTGCAGCCAGAGTAAGCATTCGCATGGGGCAATAACCTGAAGAATTTAACGGGGCAGCCAGAAGATAAAAAACAGGCAAAAAACTGTGACGGCGATAAAAAACAGCACAAACCGGGCACGCGCTCCGGCCCGATAGCCCCGCTTCTGATAATGGGAGACACCGCCACAATGAGGACACTCAGCTAGATCCTCAGCGATCTTTTTGCCGCAGTAGAGACAGTTCACCTCAGACAAAACGGTGCCTCACTTTTGTTGTTCCTTAAACATGGTGCCAAACAGACGAAAAATCTTATAGGACACCAAGAGATAAAGCATAAAGCCTGCAACCAGGCCCAACAGAGCCAAGCCTTGCATTATTGGCGTCCAATCCGAGTTGAGCAATAGGATCAGCAGGATGACACAGACGACCCTCATGATGGCCAGCGCAATGCCATCGACACTGATAAAAGCAAATGTCCTGCCCAGACTGATCAGTTCTGGCTTATAATGTCGTCCGAGAAAAACGATGGCCTTTCTCCTTCTGACAGCAGTGGAACCACTCCTTTGATTATAAAGAACAAATCACACCTTCTCATCCTCCTTTCGAGTGCCCTGCTGGTTGCCTGCAGTGCCCACCCTGGCGCCGGTATTTGGGTGCCAATGGATGAGTCAGACACACTTTATTCCAAAATTGCAGTGACGTTTGAAGGACGTGCTGAACTGTTTGTTGCCGATAGAGAGACGCATCTGTTGCGCTGTTTCTGGGGGGGCATCACGGCAAACAGCATCAGCATGGATTGCATCTCTGCCGATGATGAGTCGGAAAAACATCTGTTCACGCTGCAGGTCAGCGACGACGGCATCGGGATGCTGAGCGAAGCGGACAAGACTCTCGGCCTGTTTCGCCGGACCAATGAGAATCCCTCCCCCAGAGAATAGCGACGCATTGACGCCCCACGGCCTGTCACGCCGGTCTCAGTGGCTGGTGCCTCGCGAGCGGGTCAGTTTGTTATGCACATTGTACTTTCCGGATGGCTTCTTCATCGGTAACCGCTTGACCTCTTCCAGGGTATTGGCGTCGTAGATCACCAGTGCCCCATCCATATCCCAGATACTGACCAGAGCGTATTTCCCGTCCTGGGTGAACTCCACATGGGCAGAGGTCTTGCCAGGAGCCGGCTTCAGAGTCTTGACGATCTCCAGGGTCTGTTTGTCGATCACATGCATCAGGTCTTTGTTGGGACCGAAGAAGACATCGACCCAAGCGTAGCGGCTCTTCTCATGGCTGCGCATGAAAAAACCAGGGCCTTTTGTCGGAATACGCTTGATCACCTCCCAGCTCTGCATATCGACGATGCTGACCTCCGGCTTTTTGATATTAGGCGTGGCCAGCACCGTGCGGCCCTGATACTCCCAGGTGATGGCGGAGCTCAGGTGCGGCATGCCCGGCAGGCTGACTTGAGCAACGGCTCGCTTCAGATCAAGATCCACTACCTGACCTGCGCTACCCTCTTTTCCCTTATCCATGCCCCGCGAAGTACCGATCACCCGGTCATATTCCTGGGTGAGAAAGAAGTCATCGAGATAGCCTTCGACACTGATGCGGCGCACCGGAAACCGCGCCTCCTTATGGGCATCCCCGGAGTCTTCGCGATAATCATGGACCCAACCGGAAAAGCCCGACGGCGGCTTGTCCATATAGCCGATCTCCCAGACCTCCGGTATATCTTTCAGCGCGGCGACAAAGCTCTCTCTCGGGTCTGCCGTATAGACCGCACTGACCCGTGAACTGGCGCCATTTTCATCTACCACATCGATCACCTTGAGCGGCGACAAGTCCCGGGCATCCAGAATCACCAGGGTATGGGGCAGATAGTTGGCCACCGCAACATAGCGACCATCATGGGAGACGGCCAGGTTGCGGGTATTGATGCCGGCCCGCACCTCGGCCACATACTTCAGATTGAAGACATCGAACTTGCTGATCCAGCCATCACGGGAGGCAAAATAGATATAGCGCCCCCCTTCGGCCCATTTGGGGCCACCATGCAGGGCAAAGCGAGTCGGCAGGCGATGGATCGGTTCGAAGCTGTCGCCATTCAGCAGGGTAGCGTGATGATCACCCAGCTCCACCACCATGAAGAGGTTGGAGATCTGCGCGTCAAACTGCGGCTTGTCTGGCAAGCTGCCAGGGGGATGGTATTCCAGCCGGCTGGCCTTGATCTCTTCCATACCCCAGGGCGGAATCTCCTTCAGCGGCGTGTAGATCATGGCCACCAGGGCCTCGATCTCCTTCGGCTTCAGGATCTCCCGGAAGGCAGGCATCTGCGAGGCGGGGCGGGTATCCCGGATCACATTGAAGGCAGCCTTTTTTCTCAGCCGTTTCAGATTCTGCGGCAACAGGGCGGGGCCCACCTTACCCAGCCGGTCGGCACCGTGGCACTCGGCACAATGTTTCTGGTAGAGCACATTGGCATCGATCGCCGTCCACGCATTACCCACCATCAGCATACCCAACAGCCCGGCCAACAGGACACGAATCAGAACTCTCTTCATAGATGATTTATCCGGCGAGTAGCCGGTCCCTCGGACCATCATCCTCTACCCTAACTTCAATCCCGATCTCTTTATCGGTGAGATAACAGGCGGGATCCTCACTCCAAGCATCGCCGGTAAGCTGCCGGGCGCGCACACGAGTGTTGCCACCGCAGATATTGAAATAATGGCACTGACCACAACGCCCACCTATCTTGCGCGGTGATTGTTTGAGACCGGCCATGATCGGGTCTGAGGTGTCCTGCCAGATCTCGGAGAAGGGGCGCTGTTTGACATTGCCCAGGTCGTAGTCCCACCACATCGTGTCGGGATGGACCCGACCCTGATTGTCAATGTTGGCGATGTTGACACCGGAGCTATTGCCGCCCCACTGGATCAGCTTGTCACCAATGTGCTCGGCCTGCTCAGGGAAGCGTCGCTCCACCCAGCGCAACAGATAGACCCCGTCCGCATCGTTGTTGCCGGTGACAAACTCTGTACCCCGGCCCTCGGTCGCATCCTCCAGGGCGCGTTCGAACAACAGATCCATCGCCCAGCGGGTGGTGTTGAGGAAGACGTCGTCCTCACGATTCTTATTGCCCCGTCCGGCATAATTGAGGTGAGAGAAATAGAACTTGTTGATGCGCTCTTCGACCATCAGGTCGAGCAGCTGCGGCAGTTCCTCTGCGTTGTCCTGGGTCATGGTGAAGCGCAGCCCCACCTTGATCCCCGCATCCCGGCAGAGACGCAGACCGTGCATCGACTCTTCATAGGCCCCCTCCTTGCGGCGAAAGCGGTCGTGGGTCTCCCTGATGCCATCAATGCTGATACCCAGGTAGTCGAAACCCACCGCAGCGATCTTGTCGACATTCCGCTCATCGATCAGGGTGCCGTTGGTGGAGAGCGCAGTGTAGAAGCCCATCGCTTTGGCGCGGGGGCAATCTCGAAGATATCGGGCCGCAGCAAGGGTTCACCACCGGAGAGGATCAACACCGGCACCCGGAACTGCTTCAGGTCGTCCATTACTTCGAACACCTGTTGGGTGTTCAGCTCGTTAGGGAAATCGGTGTCCGCTGAGATCGAGTAGCAATGCTTGCACATCAGGTTGCAGCGTCGCACCAGGTTCCAGATCACCACCGGGCCCGGCGGATTGCGCTTGGGTCCCAGCGGCTTGGGCGCCAAGATCTCCTGCATAAATTGTGAGATTCTAAACATAGTCTTGTCTGATCCGCTCTTGGTGATCGACGCTCACTGGCAGCTCCGATCCACTCACACCCCAATTCTCATGCCGGTTTTTTTGAGGATCCGGCTACTAAAAAGAACCTCATGCGCCCGATTGTCGGCACCCAACAGCTCGGCGATGATCGCGGCCTTCTGCAGCACCTCATCCCGGTCCCGACCGTGGGCCATCGCAAACAGATTGTAGCGCCACTCCGGCAGATGGCGCGGCCGGTGATAGGCGTGGCTGACAAAATCCAAGGCGCCGATCAGCCGGCCATACTCCCCCACCTTCTCGTCCGGCACGTCCCATACCGTCATGCCGTTGCCACGAAACCCCAGGGTGTAATGGTTGGGCACCGCGCCGATACGTCGGATCACGCCACTCTCCAGCATCTGCTGCATGCGCCGCATCACCTCATCGGCCGTTGTGCCCAACTGTTCAGCAATCTGCTCATAGGGTTGCGGCGCCAGCGGCAGGCCGGCCTGGGTGGCGAGCACGATTTTGCGATCCAGCTCGTCCAGACCGCTCACCTGCTCAGGCTCAGTCGTCATCCTTTTGCACTCGCAGATCGGGCAGGTTGACCGCCCCCATCACATGCAGCACCACGCCGGCGCCGACAAAAAAGACGATGGTTGCGCCAAGACTGGCGAAGATGGGGTTGTCAGTTCCGATCGTCATGCCCTGATAGCCTGCCGCCAGTAGGGTGGCCAAGGCGAGCAGGTAACAGATGTAAGCAGAAACCAGGGAGATTTTTTGCGCGGGTTTACGTGTTTTCAAAGAAGGAGTTCTCATGTAGAGGGTTGGCTCGCCTGAGGCTACAGCGGGAATTATTGATTGATGAGCGCAGGGAATACCACTCATCGAGTTAAACCTCAAACTTCAGGCCAACAAAAAACTCCTCTTTTTTTGGCATGTTATAGACTCGATACCCTGTCTCCGCCTCGATCTCAGCCAATACGCTGGTGATGCGCTGCGAGGTCTCGGTGGCTAGCACAAACCACATGTTGAACTGGTGGTCGCGGGCATAGTTGTGGGCTACCTCCGGAAAGGCATTGACCTGCTCAGTCACCTGATCGAACGCCTCCTGGGGGATTTTCATGGCGCAGAGACTCAGGCCACCGCCCAGCCGCTCGGCATTGAATAACGGGCCAAAGCGCGAGAGTTGCTTCTTCTCAAGCATCTGCTCCAGACGCCGGATCAACTCATCCTCCGAGATGCCAAACTGCGCTGCTGCCTCACGATAGGGGTGCTCACAGAGGGGAAAACCGCCCTGCAGCTGATTGATGATGGCGCGGTCGATCTCGTCCATCACTGGTATCTGGCGCCACGCTGTTTGAAGCGTCTGCCGCTGAACAGGACCTTATGAGGGATCCCCGCCAGCCCTTGGGCCTCAATGATGCTCTCGATGTAGTTGAGCACCCGCTGGCGATCCTTACCGTGGATCATGCTGAAGAGGTTATAGGGCCACCCAGGCAGGCAGCGTGGACGCTGGTAGCAGAGGGTAACGCAGGACTCGTTGCTCAACTTTTCTCCCACTTCATCGAGGCGTGCATCGGGCACATCCCAGACAACCATAGCATTCGCGGTGTAGCCAAGTTCATGATGACGCACCACGATGCCCAGCCGCTTGATTACGCCTTCACGCTGCAGGTGGGCGATGCGATCAATCACCTCCTGCTCACGCATGCCGATGCGCTCACCCACCTCGGCGTAAGGGTGGCTGGAGAGCGGCAGCCCGCCCTGGATCTCGGCCACCAGCCGGCGATCCGCGTCGCTTAACACCATAGCGGGAACCCCAGATCGATATGAAACTGTTTCATTAGCGGCAGCTTCAACACTGGGTAGCCGGTCTGCTGTTCCATCTGCGCCAACACGGCGTCCAGCCTGGCCTGATCGGATGCGGTAACCACAAACCAGAGGTTATAGTCATCCTCACGCTCGTAATTATGATTCACCTCGGCATAGGCGCTGATTATCGCCGCCACCGCCTCCAGTTCTTCTGCTGGCACTGCAATCGCCGCCAGGGTGCTGGCGCCGATCTTCTTCGGCTTGAACACCGGACCCACCCGGCTGATCACGCCGATCTCCTGCAGCCGGGTCAGAATTTTCAACACCAGCGCCTCGCTGGTCCCGATTGTTTTCGCCATATCCGCATAGGGGGTCGGAGTGAGCGGCAAACCCTTCTGATATTCGTTGAGCAGTCGCTTCTCGAGATCGTTCAGCTCAACCGGGGCCGGGTTCAGTGTGCGCGGCTGACTCTGCGGGTAGGTCGGTGCCGGGTTTGCCATGTCACAATCCTGTCTGGTGAGCGCGGGAGGTGAAGAAGATGCCACTGGGCTTGTCCACCGACAGGCGGTGGGTTTGCTGCAGCGTACGGGTGTCGTAGATCTGCACCTCATCCTTGTCGCGGACCGAGATCCAGACCTCTTCACCGCGCGGCGAAAACTCCATGTGTAGCGTGCCCTTGCCGGGCTTCAGGGTCTTCACAATATCCAGGGTTTCGGTATCGATCACCTGTATGGTGTCGTTGTGGGGAAAGGCGAAGTTGACCCAGATCTGCCGGCCGTCGGGACGTGCCATGACGAAGACCGGTTGACCGTGAACCGGGATCTGCTTGAGCTCTCGCCACTCGGTGCTATCCACCACCAGCACTGAGTGCTGGCCCACAGCGGGCAAAAAGGCCCGGCCGCCAGCCATTGCCCAACCCTCAAGGTGAGGCATCTTGTAGACCGGCAGTTTCTGTTGGCCGCGGCCATAATCCTCCAGGATGAGGCGAGGCCCCTGTTCGGGATGCCAAAGGTCGAGCAGGGAGAGCCCGTCCTGGCCAAACAGACCGGCGATGTAGTAGCGGCCGTCCGGCGTGATCAGGGCGTCATAGGGCAGACGGCCGATCTTCTCGAAGCGCTGGATGGAGGGATTCGCCGGGGTATCCATGTCGATGATCCAGCTCTCACCGGAATCGTAGAGGCTGACCACGAAGCGCTGATCCGGCGCATCCACCAGACCAACGGTCTTCGAGCCCTTCTTGTTGCCCTCCCGGTCTGTCACTGTGGTGGCGGGGATATCCGCCACTAGAGAGAGATCGTCAGAGGAGAAGACCTTCACCCCACCCGGCTCATAGTTGGAGACCGCGATAAGTGAACCGTCCTGGGAGATGGCACCGCCGATGCTGTTGCCGCCCTGCACGATGCGTTTGACGATCCGACCACAGAGGATGTCGACCTTGGTCAGCCCACCGTCACGCCCGAAGATGTAAGCGTAGCGTGCATCCCGGGAGTAGACCGCCGAGGCATGGGAGAGATCACCCAGACCCTCGACCCGGAACAGCTCCCTGCGGGCGCTAGTATCCACCACCTTGAGGCTGCCGGCGGCACGTTCGATGATGATGCCCATGTCACCGGTGCCTCGGGTCAGGCACTCGGCCACCAGGAGGCTGGGGGCGAAGAGGATCAGCAATAGTAGCAGGGTGCGGAAGGACTTCACGGCCGGCGACCTCCCTGCTTGAGTTGAGTTGCCAACCACAGCGCCTCACTATCTGTAAAAAACGGGCGCCAAGGTGGCATCGGAGTACCAGGACGGCCATGTAAAATGGTCACGGCCAACTGCTCCACCGGCCACTGCTGCAGACGCCGAGGTGTCAGAGCCGGACCCAAACCACCCTCAAGACGCATACCGTGGCAGGAACCACAGTCGTGCCGCAACAGATAGAGAATCTCCGCCTGTCGCTGGGATGAGATTTCGGCCAGCGCAGCACCACTCATTAAGAGGGTGATAATCAGCGTCGACAGAGGGAGCAGATGCCTTTTCATACCGGTGTTTCGTTATTCACGCAGCAATTTATGGTGATGGGTAAGAAACTATCAGGTCGGTGCTCAAAGGCTTTGACATCCATCAAACCACGCTATTCAACACGAACGATACCGGTCATTTCCGGATGGGGGCCACAGCGGTAGGGAAACTCACCAACGCTATCGAAACTGCGTTCGTAGGTGTCATCGGGGAACAGGTAGTCGGATTCTGGATCGCCGAGCTGTTCGAACCAAACGCTATGATACTGGCGTTTTTCCCGGTTGACCCAGCGTACTGTCTGCCCCGCCTTGATACTGATCACCTGGGGCAGAAACTTGAACTTGATGATCTCTACCTGCGCAACTGCCCCCCCTCCTGCCGTGGCTGTTGTCATTATCGCAACAAGGCTTAGCGCCAACAGCGCCTGGCAGGAGAGTTTCAGTCTGATCATCAGGAACCTCAAGGTCATGGTGTTACTGCGCAGTGGCGTTGATCTCCGCCTTCTCGCTGTCGAATCCTAGCTTGTACCCCAGCGAGACGTGATGAAAACGCGCGTTGCTGTAGTCATCATGGATGGCAAAACCAATGTTGTAGAGCTGATCCTTCGCCAGCGGCAGATCACCTGGCTTATTGGTCTGAAGCTTGCGTTTCATCACCAGGGTCCAGACACCATCCTGCAACGATGCAGTCATCTCCGCCGCATCCCCCCCGCTCATGTTACGTTGCTCCAGGATGTGGCCATCCTCGGTCTCACCCTTGCCGGACTTGTAGCGGACCAGCTCCATATACTTATGAGCATCCATCTCCGCCTGCAACTCATCCGCACTCTTCAGCTTGTCCCAACCACCGCGCTTCTTGCCACGACGCCCCTTGACCTCGATCTTGCTGCGGCTCTCCTCGATGTACTTGGTCAGCCCCTGTGAGAGATCGAGCTGCTGAGCCACCGGACTACCGCCCGCCGTCTCAGCATCCGGCGTGTGGGGCATGCTCCGCAGGTCATGATGGCAAGTGCCCCAGCAACCAGCGCGGTCGGCATACTTAACATCGTCGGTGGCAAGCATCAGTGCCAGCTTCATCGGGTTTTCCGGGTCCATCTTGCCGCCCTCCACGAAGGGTACCGGCGCATGCTCGGAATCGTCCCAGCTGAAACGGAGATAGAGGTTCTCTCCATCGTGGGTCGACTCAACAGTGACCGGAATGCTGCCACGCTTGCCGGGGATCGGGGTGGGTTCGGCCTTGACACCGGTCACCATCTTTTTGCCCATGTCGGCGGTCTCTTTGTCGTGACAGGTGATACAGCGATCACCGGCCTTGACGAAGGGGCGGGCGCCACCGTGGTCCTTACCGGTCAGCACCCACTCCATGGAGGTCTGACCAGGATAGAAGAGGGTGACCTCCCGACTGGATGCCTTTGACCAATCGATATTGGCATCGAGAGCGGCATCGGTTGCCTGGGAAGTGCCAGTTGCTGCGGCCGGCACAGGGGCAGGGGCAGCCGCCTCACGCTTGACCGCATTGATCTCCACCTTGTCGTTATCGAAGCCGATCTTGTAACCCAGGGAGACGTGGTGAAAACGGGCATTGGTGAAGTCATCATGGATAGCGAACCCCAGATTGTAGACCTTGTCCAGCGCCAGACTCAGGTCACCGGGCTTGTCGGACTTGAGCTTGCGCTTCATCACGACGATCCAGTTACCGCCCTCCTGACGCGCATCCACCTCAAAGCCCTGACCGCCGCTCATCAGGCGCTGCTCCATGATATGACCATCCTCGGTCTCACCCTTGCCGGATTTGTAGCGCAGCAGGTCCATGAACTTGTGGGCATCCATCTCTGCTTTCAGTTCATCATCGCTTTTCAGTTTGTCCCAGCCACCGCGCTTCTTGCCGCGACGCCCCTTGACCTCGATCTTGCTTCGGCTCTCCTCGATGTACTTGGTCAGCCCCTGTGAGAGATCAAGCTTTTGTGCAACCGGACTGCCGTTTGCAGTGTCGGTATCCGGGGTATGGGGCATGGTGCGCGCGTCATGGTGGCAGGTTCCCCAGCAGCCAGCGCGGTCAGCATATTTAACCTCATCGGTGGCAAACATCACCGCCAGCTTCATCGGGTTGTCCGGGTCCATCTTGCCGCCGTCGACAAAGGGAACCGGCACATGCTCTGTATCTTCCCATTCAAAACGCAGGTAGAGGTTCTCCGTGTCGTGGGCCGCCTGCACACTGACCGGAATACTGCCGCGCTTGCCGGGGATGGGGGTGGGTTCGGCCTTGACACCGGTCACCATCTTTTTGCCCATGTCGGCGGTCTCTTTGTCGTGACAGGTGATACAACGATCACCGGCCTTGACGAAGGGGCGGGCGCCACCGTGGTCCTTACCGGTCAACACCCACTCCATGGAAGTCTGGCCGGGATAGAAGACAGTGATATTGCGTGTCGGCACGTCGCTCCAGTCGATGCCGAAGCCGGTAACCGGGCCGACCGCCGTAGTGGCTGCGGTCGCCTCACCCGCCTGCTGCGCCTTGAAGGCAGCCAGCGCATCGGCGACGGCTTTTTCGATGCGCGCCTTTTCAGCTTTCTTGGCCGCCATCTTGGTCTCGCGGGCCTTCTTCGCCGCGGCCTTCTCCGCTTCAGCCTGAGCCGCCTCTTTTTCCTCGACCCGCTTCAGACCTTCGAGGAACATCTCCGGCACTTCACGCACATACTTGGGGTTCGGTGCTTCCAGCTCCTCCAACTCCTCGTCGGAGAGCAGATCACGTACGTGCTTGTGGGCAATACCCTTGTGGCAGTCGATACAAGTCTGACCGGTCTTAAAGGCATTCAGATGCTGTTTTCTCGCCCGGGGTTTCTGAAACTCCGGGTTCATGGATTCAAAATTGTGACAGTTGCGGCACTCGCGGGAGTCGGTGCTCTTCATCGCATTCCAGACCCGCTTCGCCATAGTCAGGCGGTGCTCGTCGAACTTTTCGGGGGTGTCCACCGTCCCCAGGAGTTTGTGGTAGACCTCGTTACTCGCCTGGATCTTGCGCACCATCTTATGCACCCAGGGATCTGGCACATGACAGTCGGGGCAGGTGGCGCGTACGCCGGTGCGGTTGGAGAAGTGGATAGTGGGTTTGTACTCTTGGTAGACGTTCTCCTCCATCTCGTGGCAGCCGATGCAGAAATCTAGCGTATTGGTCGCCTCCATCGCGGTGTTGAAGCCACCCCAGAAGATGATACCGCCGATAAAAAACAGCAGAGCGCCGCCTACGGTTGTTCCTAAAATCAGCCGACGTGATGCCAGGCTCGGTTTTTTATATTGGTCTGCCATTTCTTAACCGCCCCAGAGAGAGAACTGAAGGTGAAAAAGCGCGGGCATGGAAGGACTCCATGCCCGCATTCGGTACTACCGAATCAAGTAACCCTGATCAGGTTACGTGGTTAACACGGTTGTGGACGTTGAACTTGCCGGTCGGTGCGTAGAGACCCTTGATGCGTGCCTTCTCTTTGAGGGTCTTGGCATCGAAGATGATGATCTCACCGTTAGGCTTCTTACTATCCGCACGGTTCCAGACAGAGGTCCAGACCTCAGAACCATCGTTGTTGAACTCGATGTGAACGGCTGCATAGCCTTTCTTCTCGGTCAGACGAATGGTCTTGACGATCTCGTGGGTCTTCTTGGAGATGACCTGGATCGACTGCTGAACTTCAGGCTCCGGGGTCTTGGTCTGGTCGGCCCAATAGTAGTCAGACTTGGGATGGGTGCGGATGAAGACACCGGGACCATCGGTCTCAACTTCGTAGCAAATCTTCCAGGCCTGATCCGGATGGCCAGCAGGATCGTTACCCCAAACGGTGATCTTGCCAACACCCAGATGAGTGGTACCACCGACAGGACCGCACTTGGGATCGATCCAGTTAGCACCAGGACCAGGATGGGGCTTCTTGTCCACATCGATCATGGCTTCCAGCTTGCGGGTCTTGGAGTCAATCACCACCATCTTGTTGGAGGCGTTGGCAGCGATCTGGAAGTAACGACCGGTCGGATCATAGAAACCGTCGTGCAGGTACTTGGCGGAGTCGATCTTGGTGATCTGCAGATTGTCGATATCGCTATAGTCGACCTGCCACATCTGACCCAGCTCCTTCATGGAGACCAGCCAGCTAGTCGCCATCGGAGTGTCGTACACAGCCGCAACGCGAGACTCGTTGACGTACTCACCATCCACATTCACGCCACGAGCAGAGACAACCTTCAGCGGCTCCATGGTCTTGGCATCGAGGATGACGAAGTGCGGCGGCCAGTAACCACCACCGATGACATACTTGCCGTCACCGGAGACGGCCACGTCACGGGCATCATAGGCGACCTGGGTCTGGGCAACCTTCATCTTATCCGGGGTCTGCCACAGATCAACCTTGGTCATCATGCCGTCGCGACCCATAACAAACCAGAAGCGGCCCGGATTCTCTGTGTGCAGAGTATTGTGATGCTCGACGGCCTTCAGCACATGCACGGCATAACCCGTTGGGATATGCGCAACGACCTCTTTCTTGTCACCGTCGATGATCGCAATCTTGCCCACATCACGCTCGATGACCAGGAAGAAGTTCTCCCAGTTGCGGCCATGCAGGGGCTTGGTGGGATAGTCTTTGGGGTCGACGAATACCTTGTGGCGCTCCTTCATCAGAGCCAGGGACATCTCCGGCGGGATCGGCGGCGTCTGCTGGATGTACTTGGCCATCAAGGTGATCTCGTCCTTCGACAGAATATCGTCGAAGTTGTTCATGCCACCCTCTGTACCGTAGGTGATGATCTTTTCGAGACGCGTCTGACCCAGCTTCTGAGTGTTCTTAGGTTCCAGGTTTTTACCAGTGGCGCCTTTACGCAAGGTGCCGTGGCAGCCAGCGCAGCGCTGGAAATAGATCGATTTTCCCTTCTCAAAATCAGCATCAGACATCGCAGGCGCACCGGCCGTAGCATTCAGAGCAAAACCGGACGACGCGATACCGACAGCAAGACCCAGGGCGGAAAGTGTAAATTTCGTCTTCTTCATCTAGGATGATCTCCCTCAAAAGCCAAATAACATGGCAAACAACATTGGCAGAATGGCAAAACCCCGCCATATGCCGGGTTATGTCATGTAGAGAGAAGTTAGACCTGGCTTAGGAGTTCCACTTTGATATGAGTCAAACCGAACTTTTTGGAGCGAAGCGACAACCTTCCGATCACATCATGACCAGCTGTATGGCTATCGATGGCTAGCCGCTATTTATCGCGAAAAAACAGTATATTGGCGGCTTTTAATGCTTAATCGGCGGTAGTGGCTTTGATATGAGGGGCCACTCTGAAGCAGAGTGCTGTTCGCATTAATCGATCTTTTATTCCCACTTTTATTGACTCGCATCAACTAAAGGGGACAGGCTCACCATTGCGCATGGCTGCTTCTGCTTTACTGTTGGGATACAACAACTGCTTTTGGCAGACATATATCAGATTCGCCCACTATACTTATGCACAGAATTGTTGCTTGACCGCCTATATCAAGGCAATCGATAAAGCTGAAAGTGGCGTTTGAATTGCAGCCACACACGATCTGCATAGCCAACGCCAAAGCTCCCCATAAAAAAAACGCCCCTTGCGGAGCGTCTTATCGAAGCACAGCCGTGTTTGTGCGGGCTTAGTAGACGCCTCTCTCATTCAAAAAAGAGGAGTACTGCTTGTCTGTCCCATTGATATGCTTGATCAACCACCCCTGAAGATAGAGCACTACCCCTTCCAGGGCTTCATGCCCTTTCTCCTCGTACTGCCGCACAAAAGAGTCCACCTCAGCAATCATCGCCCTGTGCTGCTCAACATGGCCATTAAAATCGGGGTAGTCGTACTTCTGCATCAAGCTCTCTTCGTTCTTGAAATGGTATTTTGTGTAGTCCACCAGCGCCTTCAGCGCCTGCTGCTCAAACTCCTCCCCCATATGGTACTTATACGCGGCTTGAAATTTATTCAGCAACTCAATCAATCTTCGGTGCTCATCGTCTATCTGGGCGATTCCGACGCTATAGCTCTCTTTCCAGACCAGTTGATCCGCCTGCGCTGCACGCTTATAGATAACTGGTATCGCAATCAGGATTGCGATCAATACCCAGGAGACCGGGTTATCAAAGCCAAACAAAAAACCCATGCCGGCGGCAACGACCAAGAGGGCCATAATGACGGCTAACATAAGTGGCTTAAGATTTTTCATATAAAAACACCATTGGAATTCAGACAGATTTTTGCTGCGCTCTATTTCGACCTGATGATCGTCGCATGCGCTGGGCGGATTCTGCAAACCATTCTGCAGTGCTGCAAAAGGATCGACCAAACCATTATAGATGCGGTCCCTGATCCAGGTGTGATTTTATAGAGTGACAATCTGTATTCTCCGCTCCACCAACAAACCGCTCCATACGCTGAA
>NZ_AFOC01000070.1:0-20777 GCF_000224455.1 endosymbiont of Riftia pachyptila (vent Ph05) | reverse complement strand
AGGGATTTGCAGCCAAAAAGTGTTAAATCCGACAGCCCCCTGTTGCAGTGACAGAGAGAGCCCGTCAGGCCTTTCATGTCGTAGACGATTTACTCAAGGAACAACACTATGAAGAAACCGGAAGTCAGGCAGGATCCGATGTATCTGCTACTTCGGGAAGGAAAAATCGAGGAGTTCAACCGACGCCGGGAAGAGGGGCAAAGCTGCGATCTGCGCCATGCAGACCTGCGCGGACTCGACCTGCGCGACCTAAAGGCCGCTGGACTCGACCTCGGCAACAGCTATCTGCGCCAGACCGATCTGCGCGGGCTCAACCTCCAAGAGACCAATCTGGAAGGTGCCAGCATCAACGGCGCCAAGATCAGCGGCACTTTCTTCCCCAAGGCACTCTCTGCCGAGGAGATCACCCTGTCACTGGTGCATGGTATACGCCTGCGATACCGCTGAGGCAGGCGGGGTACTCCTTAGGGGGTATCCAACTGAGCAAGGATGTTGCGGGCAACCCGGCGCTGATCGGCATCACCCTCTTCGAGAATCTCGTAGAGCAGATCGCGCGCAGCCTCTACCTCACCCTGATCCCTCAACTCCTGCACCTTGCGCAACTTTTCCTCAACCTGCGCCTCCGCACCCTCGATCGCATCCAGCTCCGCTTCCATCTCATCGTCGGTGAGCGGCACAAAACGATCCGGATCGGTGTAGTCGTTGGCCGGGTCGATCTCACTGCCCATCGCCGGAGCTTCCGGTTCCTCAGCTACCGGAGCCTCATTTGCAGAGGCCAGCGCAGCGCCCTCCGGCACCGCATCTCCTTCAGTCGCTTCCCGATCGCGGATGAAACCACGGGAGAAGAACACGCCCAGCTCAAACAGCACCCACATGGGAAACGCCAGTAAAGTCTGGGAGATCACATCCGGTGGTGTCAGGAACATACCAACGACAAAGGCACCGACGATGATATAGGGACGCTTTTCGCGCAGTTTTTCCGGTGTAGTCACCCCCATCCAGACCAGGATGATGGTGGCGATCGGCACCTCGAAGGCGATGCCAAAGGCAAAGAAGAGAGTGATAACAAAATCGAGATAGCTACCCATGTCGGTGGCGATCTCGATACTTTCCGGCGCAGTGCTGGTCAAAAACGCAAACACCAGCGGAAAAACGATGAAGTAGGCGAAGGCCATCCCCAGGTAGAAGAGAAAGGTGCTGGAGACTAGCAGCGGCACCACTAGGCGTTTCTCGTGTTTGTAGAGCCCTGGCGCCACGAACGCCCAGAATTGGTAGAGGATAAACGGCACGCACAGGAACACGGCTGCCTGCAGTGCGAGTTTAAAGGGGATCAGGAAAGGATCGATCGGCTTGGTGGAGATCATGCTGCTGCCTTCTGGCAGCACATCCCGCAGCGGCACAGAGACCATCAGGTAGAGGTCATTGGCAAACGGAAACAGCACCAAGAACAGCACCAAGACCGCCAACACCATGCGCAGCAGGCGGTCACGCAGCTCCAGCAGATGCGAGACAAGCGGTTGCTCTGCGACCGTATTACCCTGATTTTCAGCAGTCATGGTGGCTAGGGGATCTACTTCTCAGCGCCAGGGATCTCACGATCCTCAAAGGTGTTCTTGGCATCGTTGACAGCCTTCTCTGAGCTACGCTTCACTTCAGACAGGTCCTTCTGCGTCTCTTCGATCACCTCATGCAGCGGATTCATCTGCTGCATCTGCTTTTGCATGATCTCTTTCAGCTCGTCAGCCTTGATCTCTTTATCGATATCGGCCTTAACGTTAGCCAACAGTTTGCGGCCATGGCCGACCCATCGACCCACCGTCCGCGCTACTCTTGGCAAGCGTTCAGGCCCGATCACAACCAGCGCCACCAAGGCGATAACGCTGAGTTCCCAGAAACCGATGTCAAACATAGATCAAAACCAGGGAAAAGCTGCCAATGGCAAGGATGGATTAAACCTTCTCTTTCTTTTTGGAAGTGACCTCACCCTCGATGGTGGTGCCCTTCTCGTCCTCGCTGATCTGCTCACGCTTCTCGGCATCAGCCTCAGCCTGCTTCTCACCATCGGACATCGACTTCTTGAAACCCTTGATCGCACCACCCAGATCACCGCCGATATTCTTCAGCCGTTTGGTGCCGAACAGCAGCAGGACGATCGCCAAGATGATCAATAACTGCCAAATGCTGATACCACCAATACCCATTTTATTCTCCACTCTCAACCGGTCCGAAAGGACCAGGTTTGATTATCGTATCTAACGTTGTCCGCCGGGACATTCGCCCCGCCGCTCGCGAATCACTCTCAAAAACACCGGCGCATCATACCCCAGAAGCGTTACTACCGTAAGCACCGGCGAAACCACCTGATCCGGGAACGAAATCTCAGCGACTCCGATTTGCCTTCTCTTCCAGGCCAGAGAGCCCGAAACGCCGCTGCAACTCCCGCAGCACATCGTCTGGGCCCAATCCCTGCTGCGCCAGCAACACCATACTGTGGAACCAGAGATCGGCCATCTCATAGACGATCTTCTCCGCCACCCCGTCCTTGGCGGCCATCACCGTCTCAGTGGCCTCCTCGCCGATCTTCTTCAGGATCGCGTCCAGACCCTTGGCGTAGAGCTTTGCCACGTATGAGCTGTCGGGATCCGCCCCCTTGCGCTCCTCTAGCACCTCAGCCAATTGTTGCAGTACGTCGCTCATAGCGATTCCTCAGCCGTAGATCTGATTCGGGTCTTTGATCACCGGCAACACTTCGACCCACTCATCGCCGTGCAGTTCCCGGTAGAAACAATTGTGACGCCCGGTGTGGCAGGCGATACCGCCCTTCTGCTCCACCTCCAGCAACACCACGTCGGCGTCGCAGTCGACCCGGATCGACTTCACAATCTGTTGATGGCCCGACTCCTCGCCCTTGTGCCAGAGTTTCTGGCGTGAGCGGGAGAAGTAGACAGCATGGCCGGTCTCCCGGGTCAGTTGCAATGATTCCCGGTTCATCCAGGCCATCATCAGGATCTTGCCAGTGCCAGTCTCTTGGGCGATGGCGGGCACCAAACCATTGTCGTCCCACTTGATCTGGTTGATCCACTCGCTCATCAGAGGCGCACCTCCACGCCCTGATCGCGCATGAACTGCTTCGCCTCGCCGATACTGTATTCGGCGAAGTGGAAGATGCTGGCCGCCAGCACCGCATCGGCGGCACCCTGTTTGACGCCATCCACCAGGTGCTGCAGGTTGCCGACACCGCCGGAGGCGATCACCGGGATTGGCACCGCCTCGGCGATGGCGCGGGTCAGTTCATTGTCAAAACCAATCTTGGTGCCGTCTCGATCCATACTGGTGAGCAGGATCTCGCCGGCACCGTAGTCGGCCATTTTCTTTGCCCACTCGATGGCGTCGATACCTGTGGGCTTGCGTCCACCGTGGGTGAAGATTTCCCACTTCGACGGCTCGCCCTCACCGCTCACCCGTTTGGCGTCGATGGCGACGACGATGCACTGGGAGCCGAACCTGGTGGTCGCCTCCTTGACGAATTCCGGATTGGATACAGCTGCGGTGTTGATCGCCACCTTGTCAGCACCCGCGTTGAGCATGCGCCGCACATCGTCGACGGTACGGATGCCGCCGCCCACAGTAAGCGGGATAAAGACCTCAGAGGCGACCTGCTCCACCACGTGCACAATGGTGTCGCGGTCGTCAGAGCTAGCGGTGATATCGAGAAAGGTAATCTCGTCGGCGCCCTCTTCATTGTAGCGGCGCGCCACCTCCACCGGGTCGCCGGCATCTCGTATCTCGACAAACTTGACGCCCTTGACCACCCTGCCGGCGTCCACGTCGAGACAGGGAATAATGCGTTTGGCTAGCATATTATTTCTTGCCTTAGCTTAAACTATCCGCCAGCTTCTGACCCTCGGCGAAGTCGAGGGTGCCCTCGTAGATCGCGCGGCCGGTGATGGCGGCGGTGATGTTGTTGGTCTCGGCCTTACACAGCGCCTCGATGTCGCCGATATTGGTGATGCCGCCGGAGGCGACCACCGGGATCGATATGGCGTTGGCGAGTGCGGTAGTGGCCTCGATGTTGGGGCCGGTCATCATACCGTCGCGGCCGATATCAGTGTAGACAATGGCAGAGACGCCGTCGTCCTGAAAGCGCTTGGAGAGCTCCACCACCTCAAGATCGGTCACCTCGGCCCAGCCGTTAATCGCCACCATGCCCTCCTTCGCATCCAGGCCGACGATGACGTGGCCGGGGAAAGCCCTACAGGCTCGGGCCACGAATTCCGGCTCCTTCACCGCCTGGGTGCCGATGATGCAGTAGCTGACCCCGGCGTTGAGGTAGGCCTCGATGGTGGCCTCGTCGCGGATGCCGCCACCGACCTGGATCGGCATATCGGGATAGGCCTTAGCAATGGCGCGGATCGCCTCGCCGTTGACTGGCTCGCCGGCAAAGGCGCCATTGAGGTCCACCAGGTGCAAACGGCGACCCCCCGCCGCCACCCAGCGCCCAGCCATCTCCACCGGGTTGTCGGAGAAGACCGTGTCGTCCTCCATACGGCCCTGGCGCAGGCGTACACACTGGCCATCCTTCAGATCGATTGCAGGGATCAGTAACACGTCTTATACCTTCCAGTTCACAAAATTCGTCAACAATCGCAGGCCGTCATCGGCGCTCTTCTCCGGGTGAAACTGCACCGCGAAGAGGTTGTCACGGCCGATTGCACTGGCAAATGTGACACCGAAATCGGTGGTGGCCATCACCAGATCCTTCTCTTCCGGATCGACGAAGTAGCTGTGCACAAAGTAGAAACGGCTACCCGCCTTGATCCCCGACCAGAGCGGATGCTCACGGCTGGGACTCACCCGGTTCCAGCCCATGTGGGGAATCTTCAGCAGCTCGCCGTCCGGCCCCCGGCCACCGGGGAAGTGGCGCACCTCGCCGGCAAACAGACCAAGCAGCTCGGTGCCACCGTTCTCTTCACTCTGTTCGAGCAGCACCTGCTGCCCCATGCAGATACCGAGGAATGGTTTCTCCTTGGCCGCCTGCAGCACCGCCTGATTCAGATGGTGATCGGAGATGGCGGCCATGCAGTCGCGCGCCGCGCCCTGACCAGGAAAGACCACCCGGTCACAGTCGTGGATCGCCTGGGGATCGTCGGTGACCAGAACCTGATCATCCTCGCCCACCACATGCTCCACCGCTTTGGCGACCGAGCGCAGGTTTCCCATGCCATAGTCGATGACAACGATGCTTTGTGCCATTCAAAAACTGCCTGTCTGAGTTACAAAATGGTTTAGAGCGAACCCTTGGTGGAAGGGATCGCCTCCGCCATGCGCGGGTCGGGTTCCAGCGCCATGCGCAGCGCCCGGCCCAGGGCCTTGAACACCGTCTCCGCCTGATGATGGGCATTGATGCCGCGCAGGTTGTCGATATGCAGGGTGATGCCGGCATGGTTGACCAACCCCTGGAAAAACTCCAGAAACAAATCCACGTCGAACTCACCGATGCGTGCGCGGGTAAAGTCGACCTGGTACTCGAGGCCGGGGCGGCCGGAGAAGTCGACGACGACGCGGGAGAGCGCCTCGTCGAGCGGCACATAGGCGTGCCCATAGCGACGGATGCCCCGCTTGTCGCCCACCGCCTCAGCCAGCGCCTGACCGAGGGTGATGCCGATATCCTCCACTGTGTGGTGGGCATCGATGTGCAGATCGCCTTTGGCCTGGATCTGTAGATCGATCAGGCCGTGGCGGGCCACCTGATCGAGCATGTGGTCGAGAAACGGCACGCCAGTCTCAAAGCTCGATTGACCTGTACCATCCAGATTCAGACTGATGCTGATCTGGGTCTCGAGGGTATTGCGCTCGACCTGTGCTGTACGCTGCATGGGAAATGGGCTCCCGCTGGTTGATCACCCAGGCAGGAAGGCCCGCCCGGAAAAGGGCGCATTTTAGCAGGCTGTCCGCAAAAAAAACCAATCGGCCAGCAGTCAGACCAACCAGTGTGGCTCTTATCCGCTGAAAGCTGGGTGTTGGGGCTCAACTCCCAGAAATTGTTCATTGACGGGCTGTTTTGCTTTAAGCAGCACTCTCATCTGCTGGTTGCAGCCTGAAGAAACCGATAAGACGCTCCATCTCGTCGGCCTTTTCACTCATCGACGCTGCAGCCGCGGCGGTCTGTTCTGCCAGTGCCGCATTCTGTTGGGTCATCTCGTCCATGCTGGTGACTGCCTGGTTCACTTGATCTATCCCCTGCGACTGCTCCTGGCTGGCAGCCGCAATCTCGGCGATGATGTCACCGACCTTCTTTACCCCAACCATGATCTCATTGAGGGTCTCGCCGGACTCATTCACCAGAGAGGAGCCTGCTTCGACCTTGTTGACACTGTCCTCGATCAGCCCCTTAATCTCTTTGGCGGCGGTTGCACTGCGACCGGCAAGATTACGCACCTCGGTGGCAACCACGGCAAAACCACGGCCCTGCTCACCGGCGCGCGCCGCTTCGACCGAGGCATTCAGCGCCAACAGGTTGGTCTGAAAGGCGATCTCATTGATCACGCCAATGATCTCGGCGATTCGGGTGCTTGATTCGTTGATATCATTCATCGCCTGCACGGCATGGCTGACCACATCACCACCCCGCTCCGCCATCTGGCGTGCACTGGCAGCAAGCTGATTCGCCTGCTGGGCACTGTCGGCATTGCTTCTTACCGTACTGGTCAACTCCTCCATGCTGGAAGCGGTCTGTTCCAGACTGCTGGCTTGGCCTTCGGTGCGTGCGGAGAGGTTGGAATTGCCGGCGACGATCTCATCTGATGCGGTGTTGATCAGATCCGCCGCCTCCTGAATCGGGCCCACCGTCTCCCGCAACTGCAAGATGGTGGAATTCACGTTCTCCTGCAGCATGCCGAATTCACCTTCGAACTTCCCTGACATGGTCTCACTCAGGTCACCTTCGGCAAGCTGTTGCAGCATATGTCGGGTACCCTTGACCGGTTCGACAATCGCATCAAAGATGGCATTGAGACCCACAATCAGCTCTTGCCAACTCCCCTCGAAACGACCGGTCTCACCCCTCACATCAAGCCGGCCCCGCTGTGCCGAGGCGATTAGCTCTCCGGATTCATCTAAGAGACCGTTTACCGCCGCGACACAGCGATTGACGCTATCTTTGATCTGATTGAAGTCGCCGCGGTATTCCGTCTCGATTGGTTCTGGAATATCCCCGTGGCTGATGCGGTCGAGATAGCCGGAGGCCTCGATCAGCGGCCCACTGAACTGCTCGGTGATGTTGTTGACCCCATCCAGCAACCCCGCCCAGGCCCCCTTGAACTGCCTAGTATCGCAACGCTTGTCCAACTGCCCCGCGTGTGCCGCATCGGTCATGCCGGTCAACTCCTGCTGTAGACCACGCAGCACCTTCACCATCGTGGTAAAGGAGTTCGCCAGTGCTCCCACTTCATCTCTGGAATCGATCTTCAACTGCCGTATCTCAATATTGAGATCACCATTGGCGATTTTCCCGGTCGCCTCCACCACCCGGGCAAGCGGCTGGGTGATTGCCCTGGAAACCAGCAGGCTGAACCAGATACCGATGGCCAGCACAACGATCAATATCAGCCACTCGGCAGTCATCATGGCACTGACTTTTCCGGCGGAAGCGGCAGCCAACATACCAACAGCCGCATTCATATTCTTCAGGGTCTTGATATTGAGATCCCGTACCCGTGCCAACGCTTTTTCAAACTCGGGTGAAGCCGGCTCAAGCACACGCAGTTTTTCAGCGGCCACTTGGAGCGCACTCCATTGATTGGCAACCACGGCAAGTTTTGCCTCGATCTCCTCATTCTGGTTGGGGGGTAAGGACAGCGGTTTTTTCATTCCCAGGTCGGAGAAAGTCTCGCCCCCATCCCTTAGCGCAGCCAAGGAGACCTCAAACAGCTTTTTTGTCTTATCGGTAGATCTAACTGACTGCTCGCTTCGACTCCGCCCCAGATCGTCGAACAGCTCCTTGGTGAACTTCTGGGTCAACATACGTTGCCGCCCTGCGATGTTGATAACCGTGGAATCTGCCTTTTGCTGATTCAGAGTCGCTACGGTGTAAACAACAACACCTACCAAAGCGAGTGCAAAAAAGAGGCTGATAATGAGAATTTTTTTGCCGACGGAGAATCTATCCAGGAATTTATGCATCACCAACCACCTCGATACGTCTGTTTGTATCCCCAACCATGAAGAGCACCTCGACTCGGTTTAATCACCCGAAAGATGAGTCTGCTTCACAATATCGACACAAGGTACAGGGACTTTAGACTGGCGAAGAAAGGCGAACAGGCCAATGACACAGCCGATGACGTTCATCATCGGCTGAATGCATGGTGGAATGACTGCCACGCTCCCGGAAAATCCGGGGATGGCAACAATAGGAAGGATTAGCAGCAGCTCAGCAGAACGCCACCCATTCGGCTTGAGTCAGTTGAGGGGCTTCCATTGCTTGTCACCCCCCCGCCAGAAAGACACCGCTCAAGCCCTCCGGACTGCAGGCAGACGACCTACCAGTTCTCTCCCAGCAGCTCAAAATGGGCTTGAGGATGGAGACATGCGGGACAGAGATCCGGCGCCGCCTCTGCCTCATGCAGATACCCGCAGTTGCGGCAGCGCCAGACCACCTTGCCGTTGCGTTTGAAGACACGTCCTGCTTCGAGGTTGTCCGCCAGATCCGTGTAGCGTTTGCCATGCTGCTTTTCCGCGATCGAAATCGCCTCAAAGGCCATCGCCACCTGCTCAAACCCCTCTTCCCGGGCAACCCGGGCGAACTCGGGGTACATGCTGGTCCATTCGTGCTCTTCACCTGCCGCCGCAGCTCGCAGATTCTCCAGAGTAGTGCCGATCCCGCCCGCAGGAAAGGTCTCGGTGACCTCCACCTCGCCACCTTCGAGGAACTTAAAAAAGCGCTTGGCGTGCTCCTTCTCCTGATTCGCAGTCTCCTCAAAGATATGGGAGATCTGCACCAAGCCCTCTTTACGCGCCACCCCGGCAAAGTAGGTATAGCGGTTACGCGCCTGGGACTCACCGGCAAAGGCGATCAAAAGATTTTTCTCGGTCTGCGTACCTTTAATGCTACGGCTCATCAATATTCTCCTTTCGCCAGGGACCTTAATTGGCATCAGCCAGAAAACAGCTACGTTCGAGGGACAGGGCGTAACACAGCCTTCAGAACATCTCCGCCTCGACCTCCAGATACGCCACGCTGATGTGACGCCCCACCTCTGCGTTGAAATCGACCCAATCCTTGAATTCCGCCAGGGCCTCAACCACCTTGGGTTTCATCTCGAAGTCACTCAGCCCCTCATCAAGGTATTTCGCCACCTCCTCACGCAAAATGGAGAGATAGCGTTGGAAGGCCTGCGGCACCGCGATATCCCCAGTGGGCCCATGACCCGGCACAAACACCGTGGCGCCGCTTGCCATCGCCATCTCGATGGCGGCGATATTACCCTTGAAGGTGCCGTTATCCATCCGGCCGAAACGATTGTTCATCACGTTGTCACCGAGAAACATTAGCGACTTCTCCGGGATGAAGACCATCAGGTCAGTGTCACTGTGGGCCTTCTCGCCATAGAGGAACTGGAACTTGATCCCGGCCAGTTCCACCTCATCGCCATGTCTTACCGCTAGGTTGGGAGCGTAGATTCCGGTGCCATCGGTGGCCCTTCAGTGAGTCGCTTGAGTAGCGCAATCCAGCTATCCCCCTCACCCTGCTCAACCTTCTCGATCATCTTCGGATGACCGTAGGTCGGAATCTTCGGATTGATCTGGTGAAAGGCATGGTTGGCGAGCCAATGGTCGCCGTGGACATGAGTGTCGATCAGCGCCACCACCGGCAGATCGGTGACCTTGCGGATCTGCCGCATCACCATCTCACCGCTCTGCACGCTGGAGCCTGGGTCGATGACGACCACACCATCCTTGCCAACGATAAAGCCGGGATTATTCATGAACCCCTGATTCTCCACCGACGGGTGTCCCAATGGACCCTGGATCACATAGGCGCCATCTGCCACCTTCACCGCAGGATAGTCGCGCACCGCCGGGCCACGTCCTTCCGCCAGCACCGGGCCGACAACAAAAAATGCCAGCAACAACCCCAACATCTGTCTCATACCATCCTCCAAAAAAACATAGTCGTTATAGTATCAATGAGGCCCAACAGCACCTCGGAACAGGATATATCAGATCCCGGGCTGGTACGTCATCAGCTCTCAAGCCAGAAAGTCACCGGCCCATCATTCAGCAGTTCCAGCTGCATGTCAGCACCAAACCGGCCGCAGGCAACCTGGGCGTATTCTGCATCCGCCCGTTCAACCAGATAGTCAAACAGCCGCCGCCCCTCTTCCGGAGATGCCGCGCTGGAGAAACCGGCACGCATCCCCTTGCGGGTATCCGCAGCCAGGGTGAACTGGGGCACCAGCAACAGGCCGCCTTCAACATCGCGCAGGCTGAGGTTCATCCGCCCAGACGCGTCGGGAAAGACCCGGTAACCCAACAGCCGTTCCAGCAGGCGCTCAGCCAGAGCCAAGTCGTCACCCTGCTGCACACCGACCAGCACCACCAGCCCCCGACCAATCTCACCGATCAACTGCTGCGCCACGCTGACCCGTCCATAACTCACCCGCTGTAACAGCCCGATCATGCCAGCTCCCCGACAAACCGTTCGGTGGCCTCCACCAGCGCCTGGCGAGTACCTGGCTCGGTGGCGGAGTGTCCGGCATCTGCAACCACCTGCAGCTCACTACCCGGCCAGGCCCGATGCAGTTCCCAGGCAGAGCTGAGCGGACAGATCAGATCATAGCGGCCATGCACGATGACGCCGGGAATATCCTTCAGCCTGTCCACCTCTTCCAACAGTTGGTTGGGGCGCAGAAACGCCTGGTGGACAAAGTAGTGGCACTCAATGCGGGCAATGCTCAGAGCATTACGCGGACTAGAGAAGAAATCGACCACCGCGTCGTTGGGCAGCAGGCTGGCAGTACGGCCCTCCCAAACCGACCAGGCTTTGGCAGCGGCCATCCTGGCGATATCGTCACTGCCGGTGAGACGCCGATGGTAGGCATTGAGCAGATCGCCACGCTCCTCCTGCGGAATTGGCGCCAGATAGTCTTGCCAATAGTCCGGAAAAATCCGGCTCGCCCCCTGCTGATAGAACCACTGGATCTCCTCCTCACGACAGAGGAATATGCCACGCAATATCATCGCACTGACCCGCTGCGGATGCCGTTCAGCGTAGGCCAGCGCCAGGGTCGAACCCCAGGAGCCGCCAAACAGCAGCCACCGTTCAATTCCGAGATGGTTGCGAATCTGCTCGATGTCTTCGATCAGATCGTCGATGGTATTGGCCTGTAACTCCGCATGCGGCGTGGAACGACCGCATCCGCGCTGATCGAACAGGATGACCCGATAGCGGTTCGGATCGAAAAAGCGCCGATGGTAAGACTCGCAGCCAGCGCCTGGCCCCCCATGCAGAAACAGAGCTGGAATCCCCTGTGGGTTACCCACCTCTTCTATGTAAAGGGTATGCAGATCATCAACCGGCAGCTGATGGCTGATATAGGGGGCGATTTCAGGAAACAGGTCCGTCATGCATCTCTTCCAGATCAGATAGCAAAGGAGGGGATTCTATCGGAATTTTCCTACAAGCAAAGAAGATCCCACCCACATCCGAACAGATAGCCCTGACTTAACCTAAAGGTGTCGCCATCACGGACCCCAAGGAAGGACAAAACAGCACCGGATGCTGTAACGGATTAGAGACCTTTGCCAACCAAAGCAGGCGACCATACCCCGATAGCATGGATTGCTGTCGGGGTTTTTTATTTCTCGCCCCATCCTCCATGATTCATTCCGAGGCTCCCTAAAGAAATCCCTCACCGATCCGATAGATAGGACTAAATCAGAAAATCGTACTCAACAAGGTGTCATGGCATCCTGCAAAAGGTGACGACTGTGGAACAACAATCAGAGCCTTCCCAGAAGAAGATCAAAAGCCTGCTCTGCTGGGCTGCTTCAGCTCTATTAACAGTCGCCATCATCGTTCCTTTCATCATCGAGAGCACATGGATTCACATCACACTGGAGGTGACGGCACTGATCAGTGTGCTGGTCAGTGCAATTCTCCACCACAGAGAGAGCCAAGAGGCAGCTCAGCAGCTAACCTGCCATACGCGCCAGACCGATGACTACCAGTCACTATTTGATCAGGCGATGCAGGAGCTTAACGGGCAGTTTCACCAAGTCCATCACGATCTCGACCATGTAATCAATCTGGTCAGCGATGCTATCACCCGCCTCTCCAATAACTTCACCACCATCCATGATGAAAGCAGCCGCAGCGAGCAGACCCTGGCTGGCTTGATTGACGTTCTGACCAAAGAGGTAGAGGAGAGCGGCAAGCAGGATCAGTTTGCCAGTGTGGAACGGTTTGCACATGAAACTGAGCACATCGTTGGCAACTTTGCCACCACCATCAGAAACATCACAGAAGCCAATCTGACCATTGTCGATCGCTTCAGCAACATCAACCAGGACGCCGATAATGCGGTCAGCCTACTGAAGGAGGTGGACGACATCAGCGCCCAAACCAATCTGCTGGCCCTCAACGCAGCGATTGAGGCCGCACGCGCCGGAGACGCCGGACGTGGCTTTGCTGTGGTCGCCGATGAGGTCCGCCTGCTGTCACAGCGCACCACCGACTTCAACACCCAGATCCGGGAACTGCTCACGGAGATGCAAAATGCCATTCACAGTATCCGATCCATCGTCGAGCAGTCGGCGGCAACCGACATCAGCGTGATCGAGCAGTCCCGGGAGAAGCTGAGCCAGATGTGGTCCGAGATGGAGCAAATCAACAGCAGTGTGCAGGCCCATCAGGATCAACTGACGAAGATCACCCAACAGACCCGACAGCAGGTGGCGGATGGCATCACCTCACTGCAGGTAGATGATATGAGCCGTCAGATCCTAGAACATGCCCATCAACGGCTGGGGCAGATCAATGATGTCTCCCAACAGATCAGCACCATCCTGCTCAATCATCAGCAGGGGGACCCTCCCTTGGAGGAGCTCTCCAACTTGCTGAATCTCATCCGCAATGGATTTCAATCGCTGGGGCGCAAATCCGTGCAGGCCGACAACATGGGCAGTGGCAACGTCGATCTGTTCTGACTGAAAGCGCGCCCTGTCACCCCTCCCGTGAGGCGCGTTTGCGCTCATGCTCCTTGAGGTGCTTCTTGCGGATGCGGACCGCGCTAGGTGTGAGCTCCACCAACTCATCATCCTCGATGAATTCCAGCGCCTGCTCCAGGCTGAATTTCAGCGGCGGTGTCAGCATGATGGCATCGTCCTTGCCAGAGGCACGAACATTGGTCAGCTGCTTGCCCTTCAGCGGGTTGACCACCAGATCGTTGTCCCGGGAGTGGATGCCAACGATCTGTCCCTCATAGACCTGATCCCCCGGTGAGGCAAACATCTTGCCCCGCTCCTGAAGATTGAACAGCGCAAACCCCAGCACCTTACCCTGACCGTTGGAGATCAGCACGCCGTTTTTGCGCGGGGCGATGCCACCGTGCTGAGCCTCACCGTAGTGATCGAAGACGTGGTACATCAGGCCGGTGCCGGAGGTGCTAGTCATGAATTCTGTCTGGAAACCAATCAGCCCCCGGGAGGGAATGACATAGTCGAGTCGCACCCGACCCTTGCCGTCCGGCACCATATCCTTCAGTTCGCCTTTGCGGGCACCCAGGGCCTCCATGATCGCACCCTGGTGCTGCTCCTCCACATCAACTGTCAGCTGCTCGTAAGGCTCACAAACCTCACCATCGATCTCACGAAAGATGACTTCGGGGCGGGAAACCGCCAGCTCGAAGCCCTCCCGACGCATGTTCTCCAGCAGCACCGACAGATGCAGTTCACCTCGCCCGGAGACCTTGAACTTCTCCGGATCAGTGCCCTCTTCCACGCGCAACGCAACGTTGTGGATCAGCTCCCGCTCCAGGCGCTCCTTGAGCTGACGGGAGGTAAGGTACTTACCCTCCTTGCCGGCAAAGGGGGAGGCGTTGACCTGGAAGGTCATGGAGACGGTGGGCTCGTCCACGCTCAGGGCAGGCAGCGCCTCCACATTCTCGGGATCACACAGGGTATCCGAAACATTGGGCGCCTCCATGCCGGTAATGGCGATGATGTCGCCGGCACTGGCCTCCTTCACCTCGTGGCGCTCCAGCCCCAGGTAGCCGTAAACGATTCCGACCTTGGCCTTGTGCACTTCGCCGTCATATTTGACTACCACCACCTGCTGGTTAGGCCGGATGGTGCCCCGGGTGATACGGCCTACGGCGATGGCGCCAACGTAGCTGTTGTAGTCGAGGTTGGAGATCTGCATCTGAAGAGGGCCGTTCGGATCCACATCGGGCACCGGGCAGTGTTCGATAATCGCCTCGAATAACGAGCTCATATCCCCCTCCCGCACCGTATCCTCCAGACCGGCGTAACCGTTGATGGCGGAAGCATAGACGATGGGGAAATCGAGCTGCTCATCGCTAGCGCCGAGGCGGTCAAAGAGCTCGAACACCTGGTCGATGACCCACTCGGGCCGGGCGCCGGGCTTGTCGATCTTGTTCACCACCAGGATCGGCCGCAGACCGTGATCGAAGGCCTTCTGGGTGACGAAGCGGGTCTGCGGCATGGGGCCCTCCTGGGCGTCCACCAGCAGCAGCACCGAATCGACCATCGACAACACCCGTTCCACCTCGCCGCCGAAGTCGGCGTGGCCGGGGGTGTCGACGATGTTGATGCGGTAGCCGTTCCAGTTGATCGCGGTGTTCTTGGAGAGGATGGTAATGCCCCGCTCCTTCTCCTGGTCATTCGAGTCCATCACCCGCTCCACCGCACCGAAGCGCTCCCCCAGGGTCCCGGACTGCTTCAGCAGTTCGTCCACCAAGGTGGTCTTACCATGGTCTACATGGGCGATGATGGCGATATTTCTAAGCTTATTGATCACTAGAGCGGTCCGCTTGCAAAAACCGTCAATTATACCTGCCTTTCCCACAATGCCGATCTTTTTTTGTTTTTCTTTGGAGCTCAATCGCTTGCAACATCCTGATAACAAAAAGATTGCAAAAAATGCGTGAACCCTACGCAATGGAAAGAGTTCCTATTTATTCACAACTTCTGTGGATAACTCTGTTGAAAATCTCATGACAAAGCGCTGCAGGCTGTATAAACACTGACTTTCCGTCAGATTGACAAAAATCTATACTATTTTTAAAACTTCATCCTTTTCAATGGTTTATGATCTCTCATTATTTCCTCTAGATGAATCGTGCCAGTTTTTCACTATCACCAGCCAGAAGTAGGCGCAATGTGAATAAGGCAGCAGAGAAAAGACTTTAACTTCCCAATCAGCATGCTAATGGGCCGGCCTCCTCGATAATTTGGGATTCTATGCCCAACTATTCGATAAACGCGCCCCGGACCAAATCGAGACCCCGCATCCAGACACATCCTTGCCCAGGAAGCCACACAGCACATTAAATTATTCTAATAATCAAATAGTTTGCTACACTTCTGCTCCTTGCACTCCGGCCCCAAAGTCCCCAGGATAGGCCCCGGACCGAATCACGACCAACGATAACGACCCATTCGCCACAAGCAGCGGATGGGCAAGTGGCAAGCAGTAGTATGAACCCTTCAGATCTCGATCCCCTACGCGAACACCTCTCCTCCCGAGTCATCGGCCAGCACGACTTCATCGATAGCATGCTGATCTGCCTGCTGAGCGATGGCCATCTATTAGTGGAGGGCATGCCTGGCCTGGCCAAGACCACTGCGGTGAAGGCCCTGGCGGAGGCGATCGAAGGCGACTTCCACCGCATCCAGTTCACCCCGGACCTGCTCCCGTCAGATCTGATCGGCACCGACATCTACCGCCATGAAAAGGGCGAGTTTGAGTTCCGCCGCGGCCCGATCTTCCACAACATCCTGCTCGGCGATGAGATCAACCGCGCCCCGGCCAAGGTGCAGTCAGCACTGCTGGAGGCAATGGCAGAGCACCAGATCACAGTCGGCCAGAAGACCTATCAGCTGCCCCAGTTGTTCATGGTGTTGGCGACCCAGAACCCGGTGGAGCAGGAGGGCACCTACCACCTGCCCGAGGCTCAGCTCGACCGTTTCCTGATGCAGGCCACCGTCAGCTATCCGAGCCGCGAGGAGGAACTGCAGATCCTCACCCTTGACAGCGACCAGCAGAAGAGCGAGCCCAAACCGCCAGCCAAACAGCTTTCGCAGCACGACCTTTTCCAGATCCGCCACGAGGTAGCAGAGCTTTATCTCGACCCCAAGCTCAACCACTACATCGTCGATCTGGTGCAGGCGAGCCGCAAACCCGAGGCCTATGACAAGGATCTAGCGCGCTGGTGCCGTTTTGGCGCCTCACCCCGCGCCAGTATCGCGCTGGCCCGCTGCGCCCGCGCACGCGCCTGGCTCGACGGCGAAGAGTTTGTCGCGCCGCACCACATCCAGGCGGTCGCCCCGGCGATTCTGCGCCACCGCATCCTGCTCACCTTCGAGGCGGAGGCGGAGGGCATCACCACCGACGACTTCCTGGCGCGCCTGCTGGACATGGTCGCCATTCCCTGATCGAGGCTGCGCCGTGAGTCTCTACCCACAACTCAACGACCTGCTGGAGCTACGCCACCAGGCCCATACCCTGGGACTGGCCTCGCACCATCGGGTCAACTCCAGCTTCAGCGGGCTCTACGCCTCGGTGTTTCGCGGCACCGGTCTCGACTTCGAAGAGGTGCGCGAATACCGCGAGGGTGACGACATCCGCAATATGGAGTGGAACGTCACCGCACGCACCAACACACCCCATCTGAAGGTATTCCGCGAAGAGCGCGAACGCAGCGTGGTGCTCTGCATCGACAAGGGCCCGCATATGAGCTTCGGCACCCGCGGCACCTTCAAATCAGTGCAGGCGGCGCGCGCCGCCGCCCTGCTCGGCTGGGCCGCGGCACGACTCAACGACCGGGTCGGCGGCATGCTGTTCGGCGACGCCCAGCGGCATGCAGTACTTCCGCCCCACCAAAGATCGCCGCGCCCTGTGGCGCCTGCTACATTCCCTGACCACCGAAGGGAGCCAGCAGCAGCGTCCCATCGACTGCCTGGCGCGGGCCCTGCAGCGAGCCGACAAAGGCACCGCCACCGGCTCGCTGATCTTCGTCATCGCCGACATGAACCGCGAGATCAGCGCCCTAGAACAGACCCTTGGGCGGCTCTGCCAGCACCACACCCTGGTGCTGATCCCGGTGGATGACCCCGCCGACCGCGAGATCCCAAAGATGGGCCGGGTCACCTTCACCAGCGCCGATGGTGAGACCCTCGAGGTCGACACTGCCAACCCGACCGCCCGCGAGAACTATCGCCGAATCTGGCAGCAGCGCCGCGACAGCCTCACCGGCCTGACCCAACGTCTCGGCATCCCGCTAATGCCGATTGCCACCAACGAAGAGATCCACCAGACCCTGAGCCGGGATCTCGCGCGCCACTTCGGCCGCTAGCAGGTTAATTCTATGGAGGGCCTGCGCGACATCCACAGCATCGATCCAGCTCCCTGGTGGCCACCCGGGCCCGGCTGGTGGCTGCTGCTGCTCGGCCTGCTGCTGGCCGGGCTGCTGAGCTGGTGGTGGTGGCGCCAACGCCGCCTCTACCCGCTCGGGCGTTGGCAGAGGGATGCCCGCCGCCAGCTGCTACAGCTGCGTCGCAAGCTGCACAGCCACACCAGCAAAGAGGTGGCGGCAGAACTCTCAGAGCTACTGCGACGCATCGCCATCGCCCGCTGCGGCCGCAAAAATACCGCCGCCCTCAGCGGCCAGCGCTGGCTATTGTGGCTCCAGCAGAATGACCCCTCCGGCTTCGACTGGCCCGGTCAGGGCGCACTGTTGCTGCACCTACCCTACGCCCCACCGGGCAAAAGCGTCGATCAGGCCGCCATCCGCCGCCTAATCGACGCCGCGCTGCGCTGGCTCAGCAGCGAGGAGGCGTGCCATGTTTGAATTCGCCTGGCCCTGGATGGCGCTGCTGCTGTTGCTGCCGCTGGCAGTGCGGCGCTTCTGGTTGAAGCCCGCCAACGAAGAGAATGCCTTGACCGAAGGCCAGCAGACCACCCTGCTGCACCCCTCTCTCGCACATCTGCAGGAGGCCTTCCAGACCCGCTCGCCACGCCTTCCGCTCGCCACCCGACTGCATCAGATCCTGCTGTGGCTGTTATGGCTGACGCTGGTACTGGCGCTGATGCGCCCGCAGTGGCTCGAACCCTATACCGAGAACCGTACCGCCGGTTACGACCTGATGCTGGCGGTCGATACCTCTCGTTCCATGACCGCAGAGGATTTTACCGTCCACGGCCGGGAAGTGAGCCGGTTATCTGTGCTCAAGGGAATCATGGGAAAATTCGTCGATGGCCGCGTCGGTGACCGCATCGGACTCATCATATTTGGCGACACCTCCTATGTTCTCTCCCCATTGACCTTCGACCGCAACGCGATTCATCAGCTGCTCGACGGCATCGTCCCTACCTTGGCGGGAGGCGGCACTGCAATTGGCGACGGGATCGGCCTGGGCATCAAAAAACTGCGGGAACGTCCGGAAGGTTCACGGGTGCTGATCCTCGTCACCGACGGCAAGAACGAGACTGGCACCATCCCGCCCCTCAAGGCGGCGCAGCTTGCCAAACAGGAGGGCATCCGCATCTACACCATTGGGGTCGGAAGCACCAAAAACCGCGTCCGCCTGCTCAGCCCCGACCTGCGCACCTATGAGATCGCCACAGGACTGGCCATCGACGAAGAGACCCTGCAACAGATCGCCGAGACCACTGGCGGCGCCTACTTCCGCGCCACCGACACCGCCGCCCTGGAGAAGGTCTACCAGCGCATCGACGAGCTGGAGAAGAGCGAGGCGGAGTCGCGCACCATTTTCATCCCTCAACCGCTGTTCCACTGGCCTCTGGGGGCAGCCCTGCTGTTGCTACTGAGCCTCGGTCTGTTCCCCGAAGGACGGCGTCGCCAGTTGCGCGGAGGTGGCTATGCCTGAGCTCGGCTTCCATTTTTCCCGCCCCGAATGGCTGTGGGCCCTGCTCGGTCTGCTGCCGGTGCTTGGCTGGCTGATCTTCAGTGTTAGCCACCCAAACAAGGGAGCAATCCACCGCTACGCCGATGAACAGCTGCTGCCACACCTCACCGGGGTGCGTGAACTGGAGGTCAACGAACGTTGGGGACGCTACATCCGCTGGGCAATCCTCTGGGTGCTGGCAGTACTGGCAATGGCTGGCCCGCGCTGGGACTACACAGAGATCAAGGCCTTCAGCCCCGGCAGCGAACTGGTGGTGCTGATGGATATTTCCCGCTCTATGGAGGTGGCCGATGTACAGCCCTCACGACTGGGGCGGGCCCGCCAAGAGGTACAGGATCTGCTTGAACTCAACCGCGAGGTACGCATCGGCCTGATCGCGTTTGCCTCGGTGGCCCATGTAATCTCCCCTGTCACCGAGGATAGCAACAGCATCCTCAACGCCCTGCCGGCGATCTCTACCGGCCTGGCGCGGCTGCAGGGCAGCCGGCTGAAGGCCGCGTTGCAGCGTGCCGAACAGCTACTCAGCGGAGGAGAGGAGGAGAACGGCCGCTCGATCCTGCTGATCAGCGATGGCGACCTTGTTGAACCTGGCCTGCTGGAGGCCGTCGCCAAACTGGCACAGAAGGGCATCCGCCTGCACGTGCTCGGCATCGGCACCCAAGGCGGTGGACCGGTGCCCGCCTCCTCCAACAGGGGTGACCTGATGCGCGATCGCAACGGCAAGATCATCGACTCCCGTCTCAATGAGACGCTGCTGAAACAGCTGGCACAGCAGGGCAAGGGGATCTATCGCCAGGCCGATTTCCGCGATGCCGACAGCCGCGCAGTCCTCAAGGCTGCGGCTGCCGAGAGTGGCGAGGCAACCGCCACCAACGAGAAGGCACGCATCTGGAACGAACGTTTCTACTGGATGCTGCTGCCGCTGCTGCTGCTGTTACTGCCCGCTTTCCGCCGCAGCGCACCTCAGGGTGAATCCGCATGATGAAGCGGCTTCACCCCTCTTTGCTGCTGGTTTCACTGATCGCCCTACCCCTACAGGCCGGCTGGTTTCAGAATCAGGAGCAGGAGGCCGAAGCCGACTACCGCCAAGGCCACTATGAGAGCGCGGCTGAGAAGTTTCAGGACCCCTATCGGCGTGGCGTGGCCAAATACCGCAGCGGCGACTACGCCAGCGCCGAGAGTGAATTCGCTCAGGTCGAGCGCGAGTCAGTCAAGCTCGATGCCGAATACAACCTCGGCAACGCCCGCCTCCAGCAGGGCAACCTGGAGGGCGCCATCCAGGCCTATCAGGAGGTGCTGAGCCAGCAGCCCGATCACGAGGACGCCTCCTACAACCTCGCCCTGGCCCGTGCCCTGCAAAAGAAGCAGGAGAAGGAAAAAGAGGAGGAGAAACCGGAAGAGCAGGAGCAACAAAAACAAGAAGAGTCGCAACAACAGCAGTCTGAGCAGCAGGAGTCTCAACAGGGAGAGGAGGAGTCCGAGCAACAGGAGTCTGGCGAGCAGGAGTCCGAGCAGCAACAGTCTGGTGAACAGGAGTCAGAGCAACAGCAATCTGGCAAGCAAGAGTCAGAACAGCAGCAACAGGGTGGCTCTGGCGAGCAGGAGCA
>NZ_AFOC01000071.1:0-20217 GCF_000224455.1 endosymbiont of Riftia pachyptila (vent Ph05) | reverse complement strand
TTACCCCCCGTAGCGCCAGCAAGGCAGTGCCATAGGCGGCCTGCTGCTGCGCAGAGCGAATCACCGGTACCCCCAGTTGCTGCTCGCGAAACGCCAGCCAGGGTTGATTGGCGGCACCACCACCGATCGAGAAGATCCGCTTTGGTGGAGGAGCCCCCAGGCGCTGCAGCAGCGCATATCCCTCCACCTCGATGCGGGTGATGCCCTCCAGAATCCCTGAAAGAAGCGCAGATCCTGCTCAGGTCGAGGGCTGAGATGGGCTGGCTTCTCCGGGTCGTTGAGCGGAAACCGCTCGCCAGGCTGGAGCAGCGGATAGTAGTCGAGCCCGGTGGGCTGGGCGAAATTGAGCGCCTCGCTGAGCTGCCCCATCTGCTCCTGGCTGAAGTGGGCGGCACAGACCGCGCCGCCGCTGTTGGAGGCCCCGCCAACCAGCCAATGATCCCCCAGCCGGTGGCTGTAGACGCCATACTCTGGTGCAGAAACCGGCCGCTCGGAGAGGATCTTTAATACCAGGGTGCTGCCGAGTGAGGTTACCGCATCGCCGATCTCTGATGCACCTGCGGCCAGTGTCGCGGCATTGCTGTCGGTGGTGCCGCTGACCAGGCGGCAACAACCGGGGATGCCGGTGGCCTGAGCCGTATCATCGCTGAGTCGCCCGGCAATCTCGCCCGGCTGACGGACCTGCGGCAGGGCATCGAACGGTACATCTAACCGCTCCAGCCACTCCGGCCATTCCCTTGTCTGCGGATCAAAACCCAGCTTCAGGCAGTTGTTGGCGTCACTGATGCCAAATCGGCCGCAGAGCCGGCCAAGAATCCAGTCGGCCTGATGCAGGGCGAGGAAGGGCTGATCGCCGATCTTCCGCTGCAGATGCAGCAGTTTAGCGAGGCTTGATGAGGCGCTATGCACCGGGCTCGAGGCCGGGGCGACAGCCGCAATCCGGGGAAGCTCCGCCCGGCTGCGGCTGTCGTTATACATCAGCGCAGGGGTGAGCGGCCGGCCCGCCGGATCGGCGAGCAGTAGGGTGGCGGAGGTGCCATCCACTGCGATGGAGCGGATGCTATGCTTATCGAGCCGCTCCCGCAGCACCAGCAGAACCTCAAGGCTAGCCTGCCACCAGAGTTCTGGATCCTGTTCGCTGGCGGCTGCAAAAGGGTGTAAGGGAGAGGACAGGTCCACCGCGGTCTCCGTCCACCACCCGACGCTGGCCATCGATGGCAATGCCCCGGCAGCCGGAGGTGCCAAGGTCGATGCCAATGTAGCAGGGGGCGTCGATCTCAGGGGAGCTGAACGGCAATCGGCGGCTCCCAGCCATCGGCCCTGTGCTCCGCAACCACCGTCGTATAGACGCCGCCGCGCACGTTGAAGTCGGCGGTCAGACGCATAAAGCGCGGCCGGGTCGCTTTCACCAGATCCTCCAAAATGTGGTTGGTGACGGCTTCGTGGAAGGCCCCCTCATCACGAAACGACCAGACATACATCTTCAGCGATTTCAGCTCCACGCAGAGCTGGTCGGCCACATATTCAAGGGTCAGCTCGGCAAAGTCAGGTTGACCGGTCTTGGGGCAGAGACAGGTGAATTCAGGCACCCGGATGCGGATCGTGTAGTCGCGCTCCGGTTGCGGATTGTCGAAGGTTTCCAGCTGTTTGCTCGGTTGGCTCGGCATCTCGGTTTGTCGCCTCGGTTAAGAATCGGCGGAGATTATACGAAACTCCGGCCGGTGTCAGAAGTAATGGGAAAATATCTATAAAAAACAGTTGGATATGAATAATGAATTGACAGCCTGGCAGGCTGTACAAGCCTGTATCAGCGGCTGGGATTAGTGTATCTTAGCCGCCCATGCGACTGGAGAAAATCAAACTCGCCGGGTTCAAATCATTTGTTGACCCGACTACCGTGCCGATGCCAAGCAACCTGGTGGGCATTGTCGGGCCCAATGGCTGCGGCAAAATCCAATGTTATCGATGCGGTGCGCTGGGTGATGGGCGAAAGCTCCGCCAAGATGCTGCGCGGCGAATCGATGGCGGATGTGATTTTCAACGGCTCCAGCTCCCGCAAGCCAGTTGGCACCGCCACCATTGAATTGTTGTTCGACAATGCCGAGGGCCGCGCCGGCGGGCAGTATGCCCAATACAACCAGATCTCGGTGAAGCGCCAGGTCTCGCGGGACGGCCAGTCGAACTACTATCTCAACGGCACCCGCTGTCGTCGCCGCGACATCACCGACCTGTTCCTCGGCACCGGCTTGGGGCCGCGCAGCTACTCGATCATCGAACAGGGCATGATCTCACGACTGATCGAGGCGCGCCCGGAGCAGCTGCGGGTCTATCTCGAAGAGGCCGCTGGCATCTCCAAATACAAGGAGCGGCGGCGCGACACCGAAAACCGCATCCGCCATACCCGGGAGAACCTGGAGCGGCTGGAGGATCTGCGCGGCGAGGTGGCGAAACAGCTGCAACACTTGCAACGCCAAGCGGCCACCGCAGAGAAGTATCAGAGCTACAAGGCGGAAGAGCGCCAGCTCAAGGCAGAACTGCTGGCACTGCGCTGGCGCAGCCTCGATGAAGAGCTGCAGCAACGCGACCGCTCCATCGCCGAGATGGAGAACCGGCTCGAACAGGCACTCACCGAGCAACGCCGGCTGGAGGCGGGCATCGAGGCCCACCGCGAACAGCACACCGAGGCGAACGACCTGTTTAATGAGGTACAGGGGCGCTTCTACGCCATCGGCGCCGAGATCAACGGCCTGGAGCAGTCGATCCAGTTTGCCCGTGACGCGCGTCGTCAGCAGCAGCAGGATCTGGAGCAGGTGGAGCAGACCTGGCAAGAGTCGGAGGCGCATCGGGCCCAGGACCAGTCGCGACTCGAAGAGCTCAACGAAAATCTGCTGCGGGAAGAGCCGCGGCTGGAGGAGGCGCAGGCGCTGGAAGAGGAGGCTGCGCTTGCCGTGGCCACTGCCGAGGAGGCGATGAACGCCTGGCAGTCGCAGTGGGAGGCGTTCAACCAGCAGGCGGCGGAGCCGGCCCAGAGCGCCCAGGTGGAGCGCACTCGGATCAACAACCTGGAGCAGCGCGAGCGGGATCAGGTACGTCGACTGCAACGCTTCGACGAAGAGCTGGCGGGCCTCGATGAAGGGCCGCTGCAGCAGGAGATCGCTGACTTTGAGCGGCAGCAGCAGGAGCAGCAGGCCCGCGCCGAGGTGGTACAGGAGCAGCTGGACCAGACCATGCAGCAGATCGGCGAGCAACGCGACGCCAATCGCCAGCTGGCGCAGCGGCTCGACGAAGTCCGCGCGCAACTGCAGGGCGACAAGGGGCGGCGCGCCTCACTCGAGGCGTTGCAGCAGGCCGCCTTGGGCAAGCAGGGAGACGCGCTCTCCGAGTGGCTGGAGCAGAGTCATCTGAGTAGAGCGGCCCGTCTCGCGGAGCAGTTGGAGGTAGAGTCGCGTTGGCAGCGGGCAGTGGAGATCGTATTGGGATTCCACCTGCAGGCGGTCTGTGTGGAGAACCTCGACGATTTGAAAGAGGCATTGGCGGGGCTGCAGCAGGGTGCCTTGAGCCTGCTCGATCAGACTTCGGTACCGCCCGATGCGCCGGAGCCGCCGGGCGACAGCCTGCTGGGGCGCATCCGCTCTCCCTGGCCGTTGCAGAACCTGCTCGGCGGGGTGCGTCTGGCAGAGGACCTTGATACCGCCTTGATGATGCGTCGCGGTCTGCGCAGTGGTGAATCAGTGATCACCCCGGAAGGGGCCTGGCTTGGACCAAACTGGATCCGTCTCACCCGTGAGGAGGATGAAAGCACCGGGGTACTGGCCCGGGAAGAGGAGCTGCGGCGCTTGAGTCAGCTGCTCGAGCAGGGGGAGGCAAACGCAGCCGAGCTGGCCGAGCAGAGCGAACAGGGCAGTAGCGAGCTACAACGGATCGAACAGCAGCGTGAACAGCTGCAGTCCAGTTTTAACGAGATTAACCGCACGCTCTCCGGGATCGCCTCGGCATTGAGCGGCAAGCGTACCCGTGCCGAGCACATCAACCAGCGCCGTGAGCAACTGCATCGCGAGCAGCAGGAGATCCTGCAGCAGATCGAGACAGATCGTGAAGAGCTGGAGCTGACCCGGCAACGGCTGCACAGTGCGCTGGAGTCGATCGAGACCCTGGGCAACCGCCGCGAGTCACTGGTGGTGGAGCGCGACGGGTTGCGCGAGGCGCTGACCCAGCTGCGTGACCGGCTTAATCAGCAGCGCGCCCAGAGCCACCAGGCCGCACTGCAGATCCAGTCGATGCGCACCGCACAACAGTCGCTACAGCAGAATCTGCAGCGCATGAGTTCACAGTTGGATCACCTGGCACAACGCCGCGAGGAGCTCAGAGGCACCCTGGCCGCAGCCGAAACCCCGCTGGAGCAGCAGGGCGAGGCGCTGGAGGAGAAACTGGTACAGCGGCTGGCGGTGGAAAAGGAGCTGAGTGAGGTGCGTGCCAGCCTAGAGCGGGTCGACCAGGAGCTGCGTGAACTGGAGCAGCAGCGCCAGCGCATCGAGCAGGCGGTACAGACGCGCCGCAGCGAACTCGATCAGGGTCGTCTGCAACGCCAAGAGGTACTAGTACGCTGCAAAACGCTGGAGGAGCAGCTGCGCGAGACCGACCAAACCGCCGAGGCGCTGTTCCGGGAGATGCCGGAAGAGGCTGCTGAGGGCGTCTGGCGTGAGCGGCTGGAAAAGCTGGCCAACCGCATCCAGCGACTCGGTGCGATCAATCTGGCCGCGATCGATGAGTTCAAGGAGCAGTCGGAGCGGCTCGCCTACCTGGATGAGCAGCATGCCGACATCAGCAGCGCCTTAGATACCCTGGAGGGCGCTATCCGTAAGATCGACCGCGAGACCCGCACCCGCTTTAAAGAGACCTTCGACAAGGTCAATGACGGCATCAAGGAGCTGTTTCCACGCTTGTTCGGTGGCGGCCACGCCTATCTGGAGCTGACCGGCGAAGATTTGCTCGATACCGGTGTCACCGTAATGGCGCGCCCACCGGGCAAGCGCAACTCCAGCATTCAGCTGCTCTCAGGCGGGGAAAAGGCGCTCACCGCGGTGGCAATGGTGTTTGCCATCTTCCAGCTCAATCCGGCCCCTTTCTGCATGCTCGACGAGGTGGATGCGCCGTTGGATGATGCCAACGTGGGGCGCTTTTGCCAGATGGTGAAGGCGATGTCGGACAAAGTGCAGTTTATCTTTATCACCCACAACAAGATCACCATGGAGATCGCCAACCAACTCTCTGGTGTCACCATGCATGAGCCTGGGGTGTCACGTCTGGTAACCGTTGATGTAGAGGAGGCGGCGCAGCTGACAGCCGTTTGAACATGGATAGTGGAACACTGCGATTGATACTGATTGGCATCGGCATCCTATTTCTGATCGCCATCTACTATTGGGACCGGCTCAACCGAAAAGATGCGCGGGAGCAAGCCCGACAGAAACTCGAAGCCGAGCTGGATGAGGCTGATGAGAGTTCCATCGAGAGTGCTTTCGCCAAGCCTGTGGGTGATCCCGATGAGCTCTCTCTCGGTCAGCTAGACTCCAGCCTGGATGACGATCTGAGCCCCTTCGATCGGGCCTTTTCTGCGACTGACGAGCAGGAACCGCAGGAGGAGATCCACCTAGAGGTGGATGAGACCTCACCGCTAGATGTACCCCACCTGATCCTGCAGATTCACCTGCTGCACCGGGGCGACTGGTTCGATGGTGAGCCGCTGGAGCGTGCACTGAGTGCGGCCGGATTGCAGCCGGGCAAGATGAAGGTGTATCACCGCCTCACCGGAGATGGCAGCCGGCGGGTAGTCTACACCGTCGCCAACCTGGCCGAACCCGGCACCTTTCCTCTTGGTCAGATGGGCGGATTCAAGACCCCGGGGCTCGCTTTTTTTGCCCAGCTGCCCGGCCCGCAGGATGGTCAGGCGATCTTCAACGACATGCTCAAGACCGCCGAGCAGCTCGCTGCCCGCCTCGGTGGTGAGCTACATGATCAGAGCCGCAGTGTGCTGACCCGCCAGACTATCGAGCATATGCGAGAACAGATCATCGAACATGGCCGTAAGGTCCGCCTCGCTCGGAGCAAGGGATGAGCCAAGGCAGTGAGGCCGAGGCCCAGATCGAGGCATTACGCGAGCAGATCCGCTTCCACAATCGTCAGTACTACGTCTACGACGCTCCGCAGATCCCCGACGCCGAATATGACCGGCTGATGCGGCAGCTGCAGGTGCTGGAGGCGGAACACCCCGAACTGCTGAGTGACGACTCCCCGACCCAACGGGTCGGCGGTGAGCCGTTGCAGGGGTTTGCTGAAGTCCACCACCGAGTGGCGATGCTCTCGTTGGATAACGCCTTCAAGCGCAAAAGATCAATGAGTTCGATCGACGGGTTCGCGATCGCTGGGGCTGGCGGCTGATGCGTCGTTGATCTACGCCGCTGAACCAAAACTGGACGGACTGGCAATCAGCCTGCGCTATGAGCAGGGGCGATTGGTGCAGGCGGCTACCCGGGGGGATGGCAGCTGCGGCGAGGATGTGAGCTCCAACGTGCGTACCATCAAGGCGATCCCGCTGCGGCTGATTGGTGACGATGTGCCTCCGGTGTTGGAGGTGCGTGGCGAGATCTTCATGCCCAAGGCGGGCTTTGCACGGTTGAACGAGGCCGCCCGCCAGCAGGGAGAGAAAGAGTTTGTCAATCCGCGTAATGCGGCGGCCGGCAGCCTGCGTCAGCTCGATCCACGCATCACCGCGCAACGGCCACTGGCCTTTTTCTGCTATGGCTTCGGTGAGATCGCGGGCGGACCGCTGGAGCAGAGCCAATCACAGAGCATCCTGCGTCTGCGCGACTGGGGTCTGCCGGTCTCGCCGCTGCTTGAACAGGTCGATGGTGTCGATGGCATAGTTGACTATTACCAACGCATTGAGGCGCAACGGGAGCATCTGAATTATGAGATCGACGGGGTGGTATTCAAGGTCGATCTGTTCGAGCAGCAGCAGCAGCTAGGATTTATCGCTCGCGCACCACGCTGGGCCATTGCCTATAAATTTCCCGCCCAGGAGGAACTGACCCGGGTTGAGGCGGTGGAGTTCCAGGTGGGACGCACCGGTGCGATCACCCCGGTGGCACGCCTGCAGCCGGTGTTTGTCGGCGGCGTTACGGTCAGCAATGCAACCCTGCACAATATGGATGAGGTGCTGCGCAAGGATGTGCGGCCGGGTGATACCGTCTATGTGCGACGCGCCGGGGATGTGATCCCCGAGGTGGTGCGGGTGCTGCCTGAGCGACGCCCGTCCGACAGCAAACCGGTGGAGCTGCCGAAGCTCTGTCCGGTCTGCGGCTCCGAGGTGGTGCGTCCGGAGGGGGAGGCGGTGGCCCGTTGCAGCGGCGGCCTCTATTGTCCGGCCCAGCGCAAGGAAGCGATCAAACACTTCGCCAGTCGCAAGGCTCTCGATATCGAAGGGCTGGGCGACAAGTTGGTGGAGCAGTTGGTGGAGCAGGGGCTGGTGAAGGATCCGGCCGACCTGTTCACGCTCAGCCTGGAAGAGCTGGCAGGGCTGGAGCGCATGGCCGAGAAGTCGGCGCAGAATCTGCTCGATGCCCTGGAGCGGAGCAAGCAGACGAGCCTGGCGCGTTTTCTCTTCGCGCTTGGCATCCGCGAGGTTGGAGATGCCACCGCCGCCGCACTGGCCCGCCATTTCCGCGATCTGCAGCCCCTGATGGCCGCGGAACGAGACGACTTCATCCACGACAGCGGCATCAAGGGGGTCGGCGCCAGCACCGCGCAGGCGATCTGCGACACGTTGGCCGGCCCACTGCCAGCAGAGCCACTAGCCGGTGGGCTTGCCGACTGGTTGGCCGGGATGAATGTGCGCGGTCTCAATCGGGCGGTAGCTGAGCGCCTGAGTGAGCGTTTCGGTAGTCTGGAGGCGTTGCGGCAGGCTACCCCCGAGCTGCTGCGGCGTGAACAGCGCAGCCTGGTAGAGGGAGTGGGACCAATTGTGGCCGATCACATCGTCACCTTCTTCCGCCAGCCTCACAATCAGGAGGTGATAGAGAAGCTGCGCCAGGTCGGCGTCAACTGGGAAGAGGAAGCGCCGCCAGAAACGCCTGCTGAAAGCCCACTGCTGGGCAAGACTGTTGTATTGACCGGTACCCTGAGCCGGCCGCGTAGTGCGATCAAGGCAGAGCTGCAAGCGCTCGGGGCCAAGGTGACGGGCAGTGTCTCGAAAAACACCGACTACCTGATCGCCGGTGCAGAGGCCGGTTCAAAGCTCAGCAAGGCCCAGCAGCTGGGGGTGGAGATCCTTGATGAGGCCGGGCTGGCGCGGCTGCTGGGCGGTGTCTCCGAGCAGAGTGATCCATGATAATTGGATGGTAATGGGGCTAAATGATTGGGTAAGCTGTGCCGATCTGCCCGTAATCTTTACACTGAATCAAAGAGTCTAAGATGAGCGAAGAATCTGCAAAAGAGAGAGAGATCCTGATGGTCATGCGCAAAGTGCTGGCTGCAATCGTGAAAGATACCGCCCCGGAGCACAAGGCTCTGCAGCATCCTCTGTCGGAGCAGACGATTCAGGATATCCGCGCCTGTTTTGGGTTGATTACTGCCCGCGAGAAGGAGTTGGCGGAGCTGGCTGGTCGAATCGCAACAGAGCGCCCCTACTTCATCGATGAGGCGCCCGCCGCCACTACCGTTTCTATCTCCAGCATCGGTCGCATCGAGGGACAGAAGGAGAAGTGAGCCAAGTCTCTCTGTTTCAATCTACTCCGGGTGATATGGAGATTCTGCGAGAGCGCTATTGGAAGGGGAGAGATCGATTCGGAAGCTTTGATGAGCAGAGGTGCAGGGATTTGGCTGGCTGATCAGAGCCTTGATCTTGGCATCACACTGATGGTTGTTCAGGCTGGCAGATGCTTGCGGGACCGGGGTAAAGGTCAGTGCGAATCCAGAAATAAGAGTCTTAAACAGTACCTTCATGCTCGAACTCCTCCCTGCTGTATTGTGGGTAAGGCCATCCTGATCCCTAGAATCAAGTGGCAGGCCCACAGCCTGAGCAGATAGTATGCCAAGAATAATAAGTATCTGTTATTTAGTGAATAATAATCTTCTTCAGGAGCAGGGCAAAGAGTGGGTGTAAAATTTTTCGACAGATCAAGACAAAGAAAGTGTGAACTGTGCCTCAGAAACAGCCAGGATCACAATAACAATAAACCTTAACATAATCACATAACTTGTTGTTGTTAAATGATTATGTTTGTCTTTATCGATTTTTGATCGAGGGCAGAGGAGTGTAAGTTTTTCTGACAGGCAAGGGGCGCGCCGGGTTTTCCAGGAACGGCGCCGCGAAATGGGACGCCGCTCCTGCGACAGGGATCAGCTCTCCCCGGATGCCTGCGCGGCTTTCTCCTTCGCCGGCTTCTGCTGTTCGTTGTAGTGGAGCTTGGTTTTTGCCCGCAACTCTTGAATATAATCGGCGAGAACCTGCTGCTGCAGGCGGGTAGTCAGTTCTGAACGTACCGCATCTAGGCTCGGGGCGGGGAGGTCACGGCTATCTTCCAGCAGGATCACATGCCAGCCGAACTGGGTCTTGACCGGCGCTTCCGAGTATTTTCCCTTCTCCATCGCCTGCACCGCATCGGCAAAGGGCTTCACCATCTGCTCCGAGTCGAACCAGCCGAGATCGCCGCCATTGGCGCCAGTGGGGCCAGTTGAGTGTGTCTTGGCCAGCTCAGCAAAGTCACCTCCCTGTTGCAGTAGGGCGATGATCTCTTTCGCCTTCTCCTCCTCTTTCAGCAGGATGTGGCGCGCCTTAAATTCGGTACTGCTCTTGTTGGCATACTCAGCGTCATAGAGCTTCTGGTAATCGGCCTCAGTTGGCTGATGCTCCTTCAGATGGCGCTGGATTGCTGCCTGGGTCAGCAGTTTGGCGCGGAACAGGGTTAATGTCGCCTCTACCTCGGCAGATTTGTCGAGCTGTTTTTGCTCCGCATCCTGGGAGAGGATCAACAGGTTGGAGAGTTCATTCAGCACCTTCATCTGCAGCTGCGGATTGTCGCTAGCCTTTGCAGGATCCCTGACCCGCTCTTTAAAGTAGAGCCCAAACAGGATCCTGGATACCGGCTGACCATTGACCGTGAGCAACACGTCGGGCGAGAGCGCCGGCTGTTCCCCGCCAACCGGCAGGATCGGGGAGTCGGCTGCGGGTTGCTCGGTGTCAGTCTGGGCCGAATTGGTTGCACCATCACCGGACTGGTTGCATCCGATGAGCAGAGTGCAACAGCTGAGCACGGTGATAAAAGTAAGCTTTTTCATCGCTGGACCTTATGCTTGATTGGTAAAGTAGTGGTCAGGTCGGAAAGACCTTTTTAAAGGGTTTGATGGTAACCCGCTGATAGACTCCGGCGAGCACGTAGGGATCCTGATCCGCCCATTCGCGGGCTGCCTCCAGGCTGTCGAACTCTGCTACCACCAGACTACCGGTGAAACCGGCGGGGCCCGGGTCTTCGTTGTCGATTGCCGGATGGGGACCAGCTAGCAGCAGCCGGCCATCCGCCTGCATCGCATTCAGCCGCTCAACATGAGCGGGGCGTGTTGCAAGACGTTGTTCCAAGCTCTCTTCCCGGTCTTCCGCAATGATCGCGTAGTACACTCAATTCTCCTCTGTCAATTGTTCCTGATCCTGCATGTGGCGGGCCAGGTAGAAGGCCTGCAACAGGACAAAGGCCAGCGTTAGTCCCATCATTCCAAACAATTTAAAGTTGACCCAATCCGCTTCCAGGGATTGCATCTCAAGACACATTTGAAGTTCGTCGCCGTTGAATAGTTCCCCGCAGCTGGTCAGGTCGATCTGGGCTAAGCCGGTCTGGGCGGTCAGCGCCGCTTCGGCGCTGAAGAAAAAGCTGGCCACATAGAGGTTGGCCAGCCCCAGCAGGACAAAAAATCCCCCCCAGGCGAGATTGAGTCGGCGCCAGACCGGCGAGGGGACGCGTACCGCATCCCCCATCATGCGCTCCGCCAGCGGTTTTTCACCGATGAAATGGCTGCCGATGAAGACTGCGCCAAACAACCAGTTGATCACTGAGGGTTTCCACATGATGAAGGTGCGATCCTGCAACAGGAGGGTCAGCCCGCCGAACACCAGCAACATCACCATGGTGATCAGGTGCATCTTCTCCACCTGCCGGTTGCGCAGCCAATGATAGCTGACCTGGATCACCGAAGCGCCGATAGCCACTGCAGTGGCGGCATAGATGCCGTAGAGTTTGTAGGCGACAAAAAAGAGAATGATGGGGAAAAAATCGGCCAGAAACTTCATGTTTCAGATATACCCTTAGATTAGTCAGTGCAGGGTGCGCTGGGCGCTCCATTCGTGGAAATACTCCTGCACCAGTTTTTTTACAGGCTCTGGATAGCTCAGGGCTTCCATCTGTTCCATGCCTTCGCGGAAAAAGTGTGACGCCTCCTCAGGCATCAACTGCACCAGATTATCGAAGGCATCCTTCATCAGCAGGGTATGGTGGCTGCGTGTGGCGATGATCGCCCGGTTGACCAGCAGCACCCGCCAGGGGTGATTGGGATTGCCCTTGTCAAGATCGGTCTGCAGCAGCGGGCTCACCGCCAACTGGATGTCACTGGACATCTGGTAGAGGTTCTCCAGATCGACCGCTTCCGTGGTGATGTTGGCCAGCGCAGCCAGGGCGTTGACCACCGGTTCCAGGGTGCTCAGTTCACCGCCCCGGCGGGCGATCCAGACCGCCAGCGGAAGAGAGAGGTTCTCCAGCATGCGGGCGTGCTCCTCCAGCCGCAACGTATCGGCCACATAGGCGAGATCGATTAGCAGATTGATGCCATAGTCGCCCAGCTCGTGCAGATCGTGGCCAACCAGCTGCTGCGGTGCATGCAGCTCCCTGTGGGTCAGGCTGGCATCGAGCGCCTGCGCCATCTCCGGCGAGTTGAGCAGGTCGAACAGCTGGAACAGTGCGCTGGCGAGCAGTTCTGGGGAATCGAGCTGCTCATCGGCGGATTCTTCATCCTCAAACACCTCGATCAGCTCTTCCACAGTGTCACGGAAGACATCGGCAATGGCGACTATATCGGCGGGGATTATCTGCATGCCGCAATTGTAACAGCCGCTTGTGGTGGCGTCTTGAGGGTGGGGGGAGATTGTTAGCAGATTGCGTGACGGCTCAAATTCCACGCATATCCCGCCGGATGGGGTACAATCCCCCGCCATGTTTCTAGGTTACGATCTGCACTCACACTCCACCGCTTCCGACGGCACCCTTACGCCGACGGCATTGGTGCGCGCCGCCGCTGCGGCTGGTGTAAAAGTATTGGCACTCACCGATCACGATAACACTGCCGGTATCGACGAGGCACAGTTGGCGGCCAGGGAGTCAGGTATTCAGCTGCTGCCGGGGGTGGAGATATCGGTCACCTGGGAGCGCCAGACAGTGCATCTTGTCGGGCTGAATTTTGATCATAAAAATAGCGCGTTACAGGATGGACTTAAAGCGCTGCAGGCGTTTCGGGTTGGGCGTGCAGAAGAGATTGCACTGCGTCTTGGAAAGGCGGGCATCCCCGATGCGTTGGAGGGAGCACGCAGCTTTTCCAACGGCTGGCTGGTGAGCCGCACCCACTTTGCCCGCTTCCTGGTCAAGATCGGCGTGATGCCTGATATGCGCAAGGTCTTCAGACACTATCTGGTGCACGGCAAGCCCGGCTATGTGCCAGGCGAGTGGGCCAGCCTGGAACAGGCAATTGGCTGGATCACCGACGCAGGAGGGCAAACGGTGATCGCACACCCCGCCCGCTATCGGATGACCCGCAGCAAGCTGCGCCGGTTGATCAAGGCGTTTGCCGCGGCCGGTGGAGCCGGACTCGAAGTGGTATCGGGCAGCCACAGCCGTGACGATTGTTTCAACATGGCACGTCATGCAAAAGATTTTGGCCTGCTCGCCTCGGCGGGTTCCGATTATCATGGCCCCGAGCATCCCTGGATAGAGCTGGGCAGGCTGCCACAGCTGCCGGATGGCTGCGTTCCCATCTGGCGGGATTGGGGCATCAGCAGCCCCCAGGCCCGCGCGATTTAGATTAAGACAATGGCACTCTTTCTTCAGATTCACCCGGACAACCCCCAGCCTCGCCTGATTCAGCAGGCGGTAGAGATCATCCGCCAGGGTGGGTTGGTGGCCTATCCCACTGACTCCAGCTACGCCCTGGGATGTCACATCGGCGACAAGGGCGCGATGGAGCGGATCCGCCGCATCCGCAGGCTCGATGACAAACACAACTTCACCCTGGTCTGTCGCGACCTGACCGAGATCGCCAGCTACGCCAAGGTCAACAATCGCGACTACCGGCTGCTGAAGAATCTGACCCCCGGTCCCTACACCTTCATCCTCAAGGCAACCAAACAGGTGCCGCGCCGGCTGCAGCATGCCAAACGCAAGACCATCGGCATCCGGGTGCCGGACAATCGCATCGTCGATGCCTTGCTGACAGCGCTGGCTGAGCCGATCATGAGCTCTACTCTGGTGCTGCCGGGGGACGAGATGCCGCTGACCGATCCCTATGAGATGCGTCAGCTGATCGATCACGAGGTCGACCTGATCATCGACGGTGGTTATTGCGGTTTCGAGGCCACCACCGTGGTGCTGCTGACCGAAGATACCCCCGAAGTGGCACGACTCGGCAAGGGCGACGCCAGCTCTTTCAGCGAGGTATAATCCCGCGATGCAGGGGATCAATCTTATTCAGCTGGTAGTGGTGATCGCGATACCGCTGCTGTTCGCCATCACACTCCACGAGGCGGCCCACGGCTGGATGGCCAAGCGACTCGGCGATAGCACCGCGCAGAGGCTCGGCCGGATCACCCTCAACCCGATCAAGCACATCGACCCGATCGGTACCGTGCTGATCCCGCTGCTACTGATCCTCTCCAGCTTTATCTTCGGCGGACCACTGTTCCTGTTCGGCTGGGCCAAGCCGGTGCCGGTGACGGTGGAGAACCTGCGCAAGCCGCGCCGCGACATGGCACTGGTGGCATTGGCCGGCCCCGGCGTCAACCTGTTGATGGCCTTTATCTGGGGCATGCTGATCTATCCGGGGATTTTTCTGCTTCAATCGCTGCCCTGGATCGCCATCCCACTGGTGCTGATGGGGGTAGCCGGCGCCTTCTTCAATACCATCCTGATGGCGCTCAATATGATGCCGATTCTGCCGCTGGATGGGGGGCGCGTGCTCTATTCACTGCTGCCGCGTCCGCTCGCCCGGGTCTATGCCGGCCTGGAGCGCTACGGGCTGTTCATCCTGATCATCCTACTGACGACCGGCCTGCTGGGGCAGATACTCTGGCCGCTGGTATCATTGACTATTCAACTGTTGCCGGCCAGTGATGTGGTCTCGCAACTTTTACCGATCATCCTCAACCCTTCAAGGAGTTAGTCTTGAACTCTCTCTCCCCCCAGCACTCGCGGGTGCTCTCTGGCATGCGCCCGACCGGGCGTCTCCATCTTGGCCACTACCACGGTGTCATCAAGAACTGGGTGGAGCTGCAGAACGAGTACGAGTGCTTCTTCTTTGTTGCCGACTGGCACGCTCTGACCACCCACTACGACGATCCTTCACTGATCCCAGAGAGTACCTGGGAGATGGTGATCGACTGGCTGGCGGCGGGGGTCAACAGTAACTCTGCGACCCTGTTTGTGCAGTCGCGGGTGCCGGAACATGCCGAGCTGCATCTGCTGCTGTCGATGATCACCCCGCTGGGCTGGCTGGAGCGTGTGCCCAGCTACAAGGATCAGCAGGAGAAGCTGAAAGAGAAGGATCTGGCAACCTACGGTTTCCTTGGCTATCCGCTGCTGCAGTCCGCCGACATCCTGATCTACAAGGCGGGCCAGGTGCCGGTGGGCGAGGATCAGGTGGCTCATGTGGAACTGACACGGGAGGTGGCGCGCCGCTTCAACCACATCTACGGCCGCGAGCCCGACTTCGAGGCGAAGGCAGAGCAGGCGAAGAAAAAGATGGGCAAGAAGAACGCCAAAATGTTCGACAAGCTGCGCAGAGCCTATCAGGAACAGGGCGACCTGGAAGCATTGGAGGTGGCGCGTGCCCTGCTCGGTTCGCAGCAGAATATCACCCTGGGCGACCAGGAGCGGCTGTTCGGCTACCTAGAGGGTGGTGGCCGGGTGATCCTGGTGGAACCCCAGCCGTTACTCACCAAGGCATCGAAGATGCCGGGGCTGGACGGGCAGAAGATGTCGAAATCCTACGGCAACACCATCGCCCTGCGCAGCAAGCCGGCGGAGTTGGAGAACACCCTCAAGCGTATGCCGACCGATCCGGCGCGGGTACGCCGCACTGATCCGGGTGACCCGGCGAAGTGCCCGGTCTGGCAGTTCCACGAGGTCTACTCCGATGACGATGTGAAAGCGTGGGTGCAGCAGGGGTGCCGCTCCGCCGGCATCGGCTGTCTCGACTGCAAGGAGCCGGTGATCAATGGCGTGCTGGAGGAGCTACGGCCGATTCAACAGCGTGCTGCGGAGTTCGAGGCACAGCCAGAGCTGGTGCGCAGCATCATCAATGAGGGCTGTGAACGAGCACGGGATGTGGCCCGAGCCACCATGGAAGAGGTACGCCACGCGATGTCTCTCAGCGGCATTTAAGCCAGCTCATGGATTTGACCGAAAACCACCCCCACCATCACCCCGAACAGGAAGAGATGCCGTTCGCGGTGGTGCAGGGTGAGCCGGTCACCACACCGCCAAAAGATCTCTACATCCCGCCGGATGCCCTGGAGGTGATCCTTGAGGCGTTTGAGGGGCCGCTTGACCTGCTGCTCTACCTGATCAAACGACAAAATCTCGACATTCTCAACATCCCCATCGCCGAGATTACCGAGCAGTACATCCAATATATCGAGATGATGGAGGAGCTGCGCTTAGAGCTGGCGGCCGAGTATCTGGTGATGGCGGCGATGTTGGCGGAGATCAAATCCCGCATGCTACTGCCGCGCCAGAGCAGCGAGGATGAGGATGAGGCCGACCCGCGGGCCGAGCTGATCCGCCGACTGCAGGAGTATGAACGTTACAAACAGGCGGCCGAGGATATCGACCAGCTGCCGCGCATCGGCCGTGACAACTTCCAGGGCCAGGCAGAGCTGATCGAACGAAAACAGGAGGTGCGGGAGCCCGATATCTCGCTACAGGAGCTGCTGCTCGCCTTCAAGGATGTGCTGCAGCGGGCAGACATGTTCACCAGCCATCGGGTGGAGCGCGAGGCGCTGTCGGTGCGGGAGCGGATGTCGCAGATACTGGAGCGGGTGAATGGGGAGAGTTTCTGCGATTTTTCCACCCTGTTCGACTTCGAAGAGGGGCGGCCGGGAGTGGTGGTAACCTTTCTTGCGGTGCTGGAACTGATCAAAGGATCGTTATTGGAGCTGGTGCAGAACGAACCCTTTGCGCCAATCCACGTGAAAGCGATCGTCTCCTGAAATCGAGTGATGCATGTCCTCTGACGATAAATTAAAACAGATTGTAGAGGCCGCGCTGCTGGCGGCCGGCCGGCCGCTGAGCCTCGACCAGCTGCAGGGAGTTTTTGCTGAAGCGGAGACGCCAGATAAAGAGCGTTTGCGCACTGCCCTTGAGACGCTGCAGGCAGACTATCAGGGACGCGGTATCGAGGTCAGCGAGGTCGGCAGCGGCTTTCGTGTCCAGATTCGTTCGGAATACGCCCCCTGGGTATCGCGACTCTGGACAGAACGTCCGCCGAAATACTCCCGCGCGCTGCTCGAGACCCTCGCCTTGATCGCCTATCGGCAGCCGATCACCCGTGGCGAGATCGAGGATATCCGCGGTGTCAGCGTCAGCACTAATATCATCAAGACCCTTACCGAACGCGAGTGGGTGCGGGTGGTTGGGCACCGGGATGTGCCGGGCAAGCCGGCCCTCTATGCCACCACCAAGGCATTTCTCGACTACTTCAACATGAAGGGCCTGGGTGAGCTGCCAACTTTGGCGGAGATACGTGATTTGGAATCAATCAACCGGGAACTGCAGCTTAAGGAGCCGAATATGGCGGAGCCGGGGGACGAGCCGTCCGGGGATGATGATGCGGCCGAATCAGTGGCCAGCCTGGATGCTGATCTCTCTCAGAAGGATGAGATTGCAGCCTCTCACAGTGGTGAGTTGCCACTCCAACAGAGTGAGTCGGAATGAGTCAGAATAAACCTCAGATGGGAGAGCGCCTGCAGAAGGTGCTGGCCAACGCCGGTGTCGGCTCGCGTCGTGAGATCGAGGGCTGGATCAGTGAAGGCCGGATCGAAGTCAACGGTGAAACCGCCAAGCTGGGACAACGAGTCGTTGGCAGCGACCGCATCCGGATCGATGGTCGTCCTTTCTCGCAGAAGCGCATGGAGGCGCCGGAGCGGCGGGTGCTGGTCTACAACAAACCGGAAGGAGAGCTGGTGACGCGTAAGGATCCAGAAGGCCGGCGCACCATCTATCACAGACTGCCCCGCCTCCAGCACGGCCGCTGGATCCCGGTGGGACGGCTCGACCTGAATACCTCTGGCTTGCTGCTGCTCACCACTGATGGCGAATTGGCTAATAGATTGATGCACCCCAGCCGCCAGGTGGAAAGGGAGTATGCCGTACGGGTGATGGGGCAGGTCAGTGAGGAGCAGTTAAAGCAACTGACCCACGGTGTCGAGCTGGAGGATGGTCCGGCCCGCTTCGAGGAGATTGTCGAATCCGGTGGCGAAGGGATCAACCGCTGGTTCCATGTCGTAATCATGGAGGGGCGCCAACGGGAGGTGCGGCGTCTGTGGGAGGCGATTGGTGTGCAGGTGAGTCGCCTCAAACGGGTACGCTACGGCAGCGTGATCCTGGAGAGCGCCCTGAAGGTCGGCAGGTGGCGCGCATTGACGCACACTGAGGTCAACCAATTGCTGGAGATCTCTGGGCTACCACCGGAAAAACGTCAGCCACCAGCCAGAGCAAAGCATTACAGGTCGGATCGACAACAGGCGCCGCGCAAGCAGGGCAGAGGGCCAAAAGCGTCGGGCAGCTCCGCGAACAATCCATGGCGACGCTCAAGGAATCCCCGTTAAGACTTGATGGCAGACGTCTGCGGACTGTTTATAGCCAGCTGTTGCAGTGCTATGGGCCGCAGCACTGGTGGCCGGCAGATAGCGCCTTCGAGGTGATGGTCGGTGCGGTTTTAACGCAGAATGCCGCCTGGTCCAATGTCGAGCGGGCGATCCAGAACCTAAAGGCGATCGATGCACTTGATCTTCATCAGATCGACCGGATGCCGCCGGATGAGCTGGCGCAGCTGATCCGTCCTGCAGGTTACTTCAACGTTAAGGCAAGGCGCCTGAAGCATCTCTGTAGTTTTTTGCGCGCGCACGCTGGGCAGCTGCAGCCGCTCTCTGATAAGGCGCTGCGCAGGGCATTCCTTTCGGTCAACGGAATTGGACCAGAGACCGCTGACGACATCCTGCTCTATGCCTTTGAGCGGCCGGTATTTGTCATCGATGCCTATACACGGCGCATCTTTTCTCGCCTTGGCATGGTCCCGACGCACTTAGCTTATGAGGCACTGCGTCTGGCATTTGAACGGGCACTGGGGCCCGATCCGGAGCTCTTCAACGAATACCATGCGCTGATTGTGCGCCATGCCAAAGAGGCCTGTCGAAAACAGCCTGACTGCACAGTCTGCTGTCTTGCACGGGAGTGCGACTGGGCTGTTCAGCAGCACGCCTTGGCCTGAGATTCACTCGGCACGGTAGGTCTGGTTGCGTCCCTGTCCTTTGGCGCAATAGAGCGCAGCATCCGCCCGTTTGAACAACGTCTCACCAGACTCATTCTTCTGCAGGGTTGCGACCCCCAAGCTGAGACGTGCCTGCAGGCCTTTTGGACTGCTGAAACTCAGTGCCTCGACATTCTTGCGAATCCGTTCGGCCAGTTGGTATGCACCCTCTGCACAGGTTCCACTGAGGGTAATGACAAACTCTTCACCGCCGTAGCGATAGAGGGCGTCACTGCTGCGGACGCTAGCTTCGACTGCAAGTGCGATGTTCTTCAACACCATGTCTCCTACGGTGTGACCATACTTGTCATTGATCCGCTTGAAGTAGTCCACATCGAGCATAATAATGGAAAGCTCTGTGCCGTTTCGGCTTGCCAGATCAAGCTCCCGATTAAAGTTGCTGACAAACGCTGCGCGGTTTTTCACTCCGGTAAGAGCATCGATAAAGGCTGAGTTGATGGCGGAACGGTAGAGGAGTGCGTTGCGCAGCGGATAAAGCAGAATGGTCAGATAGTGCTCAAGGAGCTTCAGTTCATCATCGTCAAATGGGTGGTTGCGGCAGAAACGAAGAACACCCAGCGGCTGCTCCAGAACCTTTAATTCATAACTGGTGGAGTGAGTAGTGTTTACACCCAGTGTCAGCGTCAACTCCTGATCAGGAGAGATGTACTCAATCCCATCGTGCCGGAACTCTTTGCTGATGTCTGCGACAAACAGCTCGATGATGCTCTCAAGCTCCAATGTACTCTGCAGCCGGGTTGTAAGCTCGAGCAGTGTCGAGAGTTTGGCGCCCCCATTTGATGACTGCGGGATTGGTGTCTGAAATATGCTCAAATTGGAGGTCCGTGAGCGATTTTCGATGCTTTGCAGGGAACCCGTCATTTTTCTGGCCCTAAAATTGTTATTGACCACACTAACTTTGCGAATTGCGTGCCAAAAATATTTTTCCTTTTAAATCAATCAGTAATATATTTTTTTGTCTTGCTGCGTCGAAAATACGACACAGTTTTTCGGAAGTATGCAGGTCTGTTGCATCTCTCATGAGCGAGTACCGAATGAAAATCTGCTAGTGTGGATAGAGTTATGAAATAACAATGAGTCGTGACTGAACAAGTCGGGCCATGATGCCGAAGGAGGAGAAATGAAATTGTCCTGGTTGCTTCCTGCCATAGGGCTGCTATCAATTTCTATCGCCTGCCATGCAGCTGAAGGCGACAGCAAGCTGGGTGCCGGTCTTGTCAATCCTGGATATCACGAAAAACCGGACTGGTTTAAGCAATCATTTCTCGATCTGCAGGAGGACGTAGAGGCGGCGGCCGGGGAGGGTAAGCGTCTGCTGCTCTATTTCCACCAGGATGGCTGCCCCTATTGCGCCAAGCTGCT
>NZ_AFOC01000072.1:0-20097 GCF_000224455.1 endosymbiont of Riftia pachyptila (vent Ph05) | reverse complement strand
GGGGGTGGCGATCACCCCGCTGCCGGCACTGAAGAGCCGTGAGATGATCACCGACCTGATGTTGATGGCGGGGGAGGCGGTGGCGATCTACTGTAGCGATAATGAGATCCCTGTGCCCTTCGCCACCCAGGCGCCGCCTGACACGCCGGCCTCGCCGCAGGATTTGGCGGCCATGTACGCCTATGTGCGCAAGTTCAAGCCGACTCAGGTGAAGACCCAGCCGGAGCCCCACAGCGGCCTCGGCCTGCAGCGCTACACTCGCGCCACCAGTCCGCTGCGGCGCTACTCCGATCTGCTTACCCACCAGCAGCTGCGTGCGCATCTCAAAGGTGAGCCGCTGCTCGACATCCACACCATCTCGGAACGCATCAGTCAGGCGGAGCTGGGGAGTATGTCGATCCGCAAGGCGGAACGCCAATCCAACAACCACTGGCGCATGGTCTATCTGCGTGACCACCCCAAATGGCAGGGGGAGGGGGTGGTGGTCGCCATTGAGGGGGAGCGGGCCAGTGTGCTGATCCCGGAGCTGGCGATGGAGGCGCGAGTCAGAATGAAGAGCAAGCCTGCACTAAACTCGGTGGTGAAGATCGCGCCTCGCGAGGTCGATCTGCCCGATCTGGCCTGCTATTTCCGGGTCCTGGGCTAGCTTTATACAAACCGGGGGTGAGCATGAAAAACAGCGTGCTGTTCTGGGCGTTTCTGCTTCTCACCGGATGTGCCATGGGTGGGGGCAAGCAGGGTTCGTCGAATGTCTACTCTGCGCCGCCGGTGGGATCGAGTATCGAGCTGAAAACCGCATTGACGGTGCCAGGAGGAGAGACCCGGGTCTATCTGCAGCGCGGCGCCGTGGTCACAAAAAAGGCGCTGGATCGCTACTATCCAAGCTGTAATTTTGAGCTGAAAAAACTGAGCGAAACCGACAGAACTATCCAGCCTGAAGCCTTCCTGGTGGTAAGGGTTCAGCCACAAACCTCAGAGATCGTCTACCATCCGCAACCACTACAGTTGGCTGGGCTCAGATCCGCCGGAATGGATGGCAGCGGGAGACCGATGATCATGCGCGCGCTACATCTCTGGATTGGCTCAGACCGACAGCCTGACGTGATGCGGCTGACCTGTCGTGGCGGGCTGGATGACATGGCCTGGGCCAGCCCACCTTCCATCGATGCGATGCGTCAGGCGTTGGGAGGTTATGCGTCACTGATTCTGCCCTAGCGCTTGCGGGCACCACAAACTTTTTCTATCCCATTCGTGACTTCGTGGTGACAGCTTGCTCGTTTCAAGCGATGGTTACCTCCGGCGATAGGTAGACGTCCTGGATGGCGTTAAGCAGGGCCACGCCCTCGGTCATGGGCTTCTGGAACGCCTTGCGCCCAGAGATCAGCCCCATGCCGCCAGCCCGTTTGTTGATTAGCGCAGTGCGCACCGCCTGGTGCAGATCATCCTTGCCCGAGGGCCCACCTGAGTTGATCATGCCGATACGCCCCATGTAGCAGTTGGCAACCTGGTAACGCACCCGGTCGATGGGGTGGCTGCCGGAGAGCTCCTCATAGATCCGGGGGTGGGTCTTGCCAAAGTTGATGGCGGTGTAGCCGCCATCCAGGGTTGCCTGTTTTTGCTTGATGATATCCGCCTCGATGGTGGCGGCCAGGTGATTGGCCTGACCGGTGAGATCCGCCGCCGAATGGTAGTCGCTACCCTCGTGTTTGAAGGCTGGATTGCGTAGGTAGGCCCAGAGTACGGTCACCATGCCCAGTTCGTGGGCGGCCTGGAAGGCCTCGCTGATCTCTGTGATCTGGCGGCGCGACTCGGCTGAGCCGAAATAGACCGTGGCGCCCACCGCCGCTGCCCCGAGGTCGAAGGCCTGTTCCACACTGGCGAACAGAGTTTGGTCGTAGATGTTGGGATAGGTGAGCAGCTCGTTGTGGTTGAGCTTCACCAAGAAGGGGATCTTGTGGGCATATTTGCGGCCGACCGAGCCGAGCACGCCCAAGGTGGAGGCCACCGCGTTGCAGCCCCCTTCGATGGCGAGCTCAATGATTTTCTCCGGGTCGAAATAGATCGGATTGGGGGCGAAGGAGGCGCCGCCCGCATGCTCCACCCCCTGGTCCACTGGCAGAATGGAGAGATAACCGGTACCGCTGAGCCGGCCGTGGTTGAACATGGCCTGAAGATTTCGCAACACGCCGAGCTTGCGGTCAGATTGGGCCACCACCCGGTCGATGAAGTCCGGCCCCGGCAGGTGCAACTGCTCGCTGGGAATACCGGCACAGCGGTGCTGTAGCAGATCCTCAGCCTCATTACCCAGTATGCTTTGGATATTGGACATTTTCAGGCCTCCTGAATTGCTTATGGTATTTTTTGGCTCCTCTTATTGGATAGGAGAAAAATACTGAAAAGGAAAGGGCCGCACTGATCGAAGCTCTGCTTGCAAAATGCCGGTGATGTTTTGCGCGAAATCGGGTCAGAGAGCAATTTCCGCCAATATCGTCAAAGGGTGTAAATCAATAACAAAATCAGGTCAGAGAACAATTTCCTGAATGGACTCTGTTTGATCTAATGTAGGTCCTGTTTGTAGAAAAATACCCGTGGACTTGTGACATAGTCCACGGGTGGTTGAGAAGTTGGGGAGCTCAGCATCTAGTCACAAAACAAATCACCGTTCGAGTCATTACCATGTGACCAACTCCAGTCTGAGCAAACCACTTCACCAATCACTTCCATGGTGCCTTCTTGTTCGTTCCACCCACCGCCGACTGTTTCAACTGAAGTTGCGTTGCAGACCATGCATGTGCCGGGTTCGGTGAACCATTCATTCGCTGCGTTTTTAAGCAGCTCTAGTTGATCGTAGATGTCAGCAATTTCTTCCGCAGTCCCAGGAAGCCCAGTTGTTACACACCCAGTCAACTTGCCCGTCAGATCATCGGCAAGTGCACCTGCGACATTGCAAGCGTTGCCGACAATATAACCACCTGCCAACGTGATACCCGCGAGTGTGGTAAGGCCGGCGACTCCGCCCGCAATTCGGGTTCTCTGTCTCGATAGTGACAGCAGCAAATATTGGTAGGCTGGCTCTTATAGCGGCTGCAGCCACAATGCCTCCGCCGATTGAATTGCAGCCTGTTGTTACCGTCCACTTCACCGCATCGCCCGCCATAACTTCACTGGCCATGCACTGCTGACGAATGCTGGGGCCGCTGCTGCTCGCTATGACTCCCATTGAATGGCAACCGCTGTCGCCTGATTCGCCGGAGTTGGTGAGATACTGGTCGCTGCGGCAAATCGTATCTCTCCAGCGCGAAGGTCCATATTGGCGATACTTGCTGTAATATAGGGTCAGATCACCAGTAGGCTTGGGTGTGGCAATCTCATAGTACATGTTCGACCAACCGCCATGCATGCCTCGGGTCTCCGTGACCCTGCTCAGTAGTTTAAAGCCCTTGAAATCCCCTGCCTGTAGAATCATTGGTGTATCTACATGAGTGATTGGGGGCGTAACTTTAGCACCAGTTGTTTTTTTTTTGATGCTTCGGCTGTCTGATGCTTTGTNTCCAGTGTTCTTTACTTCTAAACTTCTGGAGTCCTTGGCTTTAGTAGTTATATCGCTTGTTCTTGGCGCCTCCCTAGAGCGCTCAGCAGAGATGTGGTACTGACGAGCGACTGCATCGCTGTCCACTGTAAAGAGTACGATTGAACCCGGGCCTTCAGACCGTAGTCGCGATCCGAAAACGCTAACAAATGCTTCGCCCTTCGGAACCATTTCCACGAAGAAATTCCTGCGTTGGCATCTATTGTTAAACCACAAACCTTTACCGCACATATTTAGTCGAACTGTCGGAGGCGTACCCAGTGTCTCCTTTCCTACGTCTTTGATCGCTGATTCTTTGGCTTCTGATTTATGCAGAGAAAGTTTTTGAGATGCCTTGAGTTCCGTCGCCTCGGCCGATAGTGGGAAGTAGAGCATGAGAGACAGGTATACATATCCAATCAGTCTTTTCTTGGTCATAAGCAAATCCCTTCAATAAGATAAATAGTCGATTGTGCAGTGAGTTGGTCTCCCTTGGTGAAACTACGAAAAACCGGGTCAGAGAACAATTGATCTGCATCCATAGCCGCTAGCGGCTGAGTCCCCCCCTGATACCGGCTGAGCCGGCATTAGGCCAAGAGGTAGGTAGGCCAAGAGGTAGGTAGGCCAAGAGGTAGGGGGCACTGTTTCCTAGAAATAACGCGCCAAACTTAGCTCAACATAGTCATCCCGGCTGAAGGCGTAGAGCTGATCATCTTCAGGGATGTTGCTCCAGATACGGATCTGCGCCGCGGCCTTCCAGCTGTCGCCGAGGCGTCGGCTTGCTTCCAGGTTGAATAGCAGCGCACCGGAATCGAGGTCGCGGATCACGCCGGTGAGCAGTTCGCTGCTCTGCGCGTCGTTGGCAGTGAGGCGCAGGCCAATGAAGAGGTCGTTTTCAAAGGCGATGGGGGCAGCATCGCCGCGTTCGTCGTAGAGATACTCCATCAGTACCCCCAGGTCCATATCGCTCTGCAGCACTCCCACGTAGGTGTACTCGAAACCGCCGGTGGCGGCGCTGTAGGCGTCGCCCTGGCCACTGCGGTAGGCCGCCTCCAGTTTCCACAGCCAGTCGCCCTTGGTGGCCTGCAGATCGAGGCTAGTCTGGTCGATCAGCGGGTAGAAGGGGGCGAGCACAGTTTCGCCAGCGGTATTGCTCGCGGGGGCCAGGTCTGGGGTGCGGCTGGTGCCGTGGAAGTGGGCCAGGCCGATGTCCCAGTCGCCGAGGCTGTGGGCCCAGCGGATCGCTAGGTCGATGTGGCGATCCTCTTTGTCCGATTCGTAGCGGGTCAGGTCACGATCGACCCGGGGCTGGCTGCGAAACCGTCCGTGGATCCCCGGAAAAGTCCGTTCACGAAAGCCGGGCAGCACAAACAGATCGAGCAGCCCCCAGTCGCGCTCGCTAGAGAAGCGGATCATCGGCTGGCCCAGTTTCTGCTCGGCATCCAGGTTCTCCACCAGATCGGTCTGGTTGATGATGTCGACCAGGTGACGTGCCTCGGTCACACCCCAGAAGACTTTGCCGATGCCGGCTTGCAGCTCCCAGTTTTCTGCGGCGTAGGTCCAGAGCAGCTCGCGGATGTCGCCGTGGCTACGCTCGCTGTCGGCTGAGTCCCAGCGGTAGAAGGGGCGGAACACCAGGCTCTGCCGGTCGTCATCCCAAGCGTGGTAGAACTCCGGCTCGGCGGCGAGGGAGAGCAGGCTGCTGCGTTGCTCAGGTTCCAGCGGGTGCTGACTGAAATAGCGGCCTTGGGCCTCGATATAGCCCGACCACTCCCCCGCTAACAGGGGGAGTGGCAGCAGAGCGAAGAGGATGAAGAGCCGTCGCAGCGCGCGCTGCATTAGGCGACCGGCTGGAACTCGGTCGGCTCTTGTTCGGCCATGTGTTCGTAAGTATCCCATCGTAGATCGACCAACTCTTGTGCCACCTGGATCAGGTGCTCCGCCTCATCCGGGTGGGTACGGGTCAGCAGCTTATAGCGCATCTCGTTGTAGGCGTAGTCCTTGAGGCGGATCCGCGGCCGCGGCGAATCGAGCACGAAGGGCCGGTGGCCCGCCTTGCGCAGCGCCGGACTGTAGCGAATTAGCGGCCAGTAGCCGCTCTCCACCGCCAGTTTCTGCTGCTCCAGGCCCTGGCGCAGGTCGTATCCGTGGGCGATACAAGGGCTGTAGGCGAGGATCAGCGAGGGGCCATCGTACTCTTCAGCCTCACGCATCGCCAGCAGGGTCTGCTGGGGACTGGCGCCCATCGCCACCCGTGCCACGTAGACGTTGCCGTAGGAGATAGCCTGCATTGCCAGATCCTTCTTGCCGATGCGCTTGCCCGCTGAGGCGAACTTGGCCGTGGCGGCGGTGGGGGTCGATTTCGACATCTGCCCGCCGGTGTTGGAGTAGACTTCAGTATCGAGCACCAGCACGTTGATGTTGCGCCCAGATGCGAGTGCATGATCGAGACCGCCGGAACCGATGTCGTAGGCCCAGCCGTCGCCGCCTACCAGCCAGACCGAGCGGCGCACTAGATGGTCGACCAGCGACAGCAGGTTTTTTGCTCGTGGATCGTTGATGTTTTTCAGCTTTTGTTTCAGCTGGACGACTCGCTCGCGCTGGGCGCGCAGCTCACTACCGACCCGCTGGTCGGTGCTGAGCAGGGCATTGACGCACTCCTCACCCAGCTGTGGAGCCAGTTCTTTGATCAGCTTCTTAGCCATCGTGGTGTGGTGGTCGGAGCTGATGCGCATGCCGAGGCCGAACTCGGCGTTGTCCTCGAACAGGGAGTTGGACCAGGCCGGGCCCTGGCCCTCTTTGTTTTTGGTCCAGGGGGTGGTGGGTAGATTGCCGCCGTAGATCGAGGAGCAGCCGGTGGCGTTGGCCACCAGCAGGCGAGGGCCAAATAGCTGGGAGAGGAGCCGCACGTAGGGGGTCTCGCCGCAGCCGGAGCAGGCGCCGGAGAACTCGAACAGCGGCTCCAGAAACTGCGCGCCGCGCACCGAGGAGAAGTCGACCTTGGCGCGGTCGTTGACCGGCAGGCTCTCGAAGAATCCCACATTGGTCTTGCCCGCCTCGAACACCGGCGCTTTCGGCTTCATGTTGATCGCTTTGGTGGTTTTATCTTCGAAGTCGTACGCGGGGCAGGCCTCGACGCAGAGGCCGCAGCCGGTGCAGTCCTCTAGATAGATCTGCAGGGTGTAGCGGGTCTCGGGAAAGCCGCGGGCGCTGATCCGGGCCGAGGGGAAGGAGTCGGGCGCGTCCGCCAGCTTCTTCTCATGGTAGAACTTGGAGCGGATTACGCTGTGCGGGCAGACGAAGCTGCAGTTGCCGCACTGGATGCAGATATCGGGCTCCCACACCGGGATGAAGTCGGAGATGTTGCGCTTCTCCCACTGGGTGGTACCGCTGGGGTAGGTGCCGTCCACCGGCAGTTTGCTCACCGGTAGCTCATCACCGCGGCCGAGCAGCATCGGTGCGGTGACCTCCTGTACGAACTCAGGGGCCTGGGGCGGTACCACTGGATCGAGCTCGCGCTGGCTGCTGACTTGATCGGGGTAGTCGACCTTGTGCAGATGATCGAGAGCGGCGTCTACCGCCTTGAAGTTTTGCTCGATCACCGCCTTGCCTTTGGTGAAGTAGCTTTTCTCGATCGCCTGTTTGATCTGTGCGATCGCCTCGTCCCTCGGCAGCACCCCAGAGAGGGCGAAGAAGCAGGTCTGCATCACGGTGTTGATGCGCCGCCCCATGCCCGCCTCTCGGGCTACGGTGGAGGCGTCGATCACATACAGGGCGATCTGTCGGTCGATTAGGATCTGCTGCACTGGTCTGGGTAATTTTTCCCAAACCTCGTCCGGGCTGTAGGGGCTGTTGAGCAGGAACACCGCACCTTCTGCGGCCTCGCGCAGTACTTCCACCTTGGAGACGAAGTCGAACTTGTGGCAGGCGATGAAGTTAGCCGACTGAATCAGGTAGGGGGCCTTGATCAGCTGCGGGCCAAAGCGCAGGTGGGAGACGGTGGTTGAGCCCGCCTTGCGCGAGTCGTAGACGAAGTAGCCTTGGGCGTTCAGCTCGGTGTTCTCGCCGATGATCTTGATGCTGTTTTTGTTGGCGCCAACCGTACCATCGGAGCCGAGGCCGAAGAACAGGGCGCGGGTGACATCCTCGCCCTCGATGTTGAACTTGGGGTCGAACTCAAGGCTGGTATGGGTCACATCGTCTGTGATGCCGATGGTGAAGTGGTTCTTCGGCGCTGCCTTGGCCAGCTCATCGAACACCGCCTTGGCCATCGCCGGGGTGAACTCCTTGGAGGAGAGGCCGTAGCGGCCACCGATCACCCGCGGCAGGTTGCTGATCGTGCCCTGGGTGTAGGCCTCCATCAGCAGCGTCATGATCTCTTGATAGAGCGGTTCGCCGTTGGCGCCGATCTCCTTGGTGCGGTCTAGTATCGCGAGCGACTTTACGCTGCTGGGCAGCACCGCCAGCAGATCATCGGCGGGGAAGGGGCGGAACAGGCGAACCTGCAGCACACCCAGCCGTTCATCCTGAGCGTTGAGCTGCTCGACGGTCTGCTGCACCGTCTCGATGCCGGAACCCATGATGATGACCACCCGCTCCGCCTGTGGATCGCCAAAATACTCATAGAGGCTGTATTGGCGGCCGGTGAGCTCGGCGAAGCGGTTCATGGTCTGCTGCAGGATGCCGGGGATGCGCTCGTAGTAGGGGTTGGCGCTCTCGCGGCCCTGGAAATAGACATCCGGATTCTGTGCAGTGCCGCGGATGAAGGGGTTGTCTGGGTTGAGGGCGCGCTGGCGGTGGGCGATCACCAGGTCTTCATTGATCATGGCGCGGATCTGCGCGTCAGAGAGCAGCTCGATCTTGTTCACTTCGTGGGAGGTGCGAAAGCCATCAAAGAAGTGGATAAAAGGTACCCGGGTCTCGAGGGTGGCGGCGTGGCTGATCAGCGCCAGGTCGTGGGCCTCCTGCACCGAGGCGGAGCAGAGCATGGCGAAGCCGGTGGTGCGTGCTGCCATCACGTCCTGGTGGTCGCCGAAGATCGACAGCGCCTGGGCCGCCAGCGAGCGGGCCGCCACATGGAACACCGTGGAGGTGAGCTCGCCGGCGATCTTGTACATGTTCGGCAGCATCAACATCAGCCCCTGGGAGGAGGTGAAGGTGGTGGTCATGGCGCCGGCCTGCAGGGCACCGTGGGCGGTGCCGGCAGCGCCTCCCTCCGACTGCATCTCGAACACATCGGGCACTTGGCCCCAGATGTTGGTGGTGCCCTTGGCAGACCAGACATCGGCCGACTCCGCCATCGGTGAGGAGGGGGTGATTGGGTAGATCGAGCAGACCTCGCTGACCCGGTAGGCGACGTGAACCACCGCCTCGTTGCCGTCGATGGTGACAAATTTTTTGTTGTTCTCGCTCATGGCTCAGCCTCCGCTCATGCCGACTTTTTCATAGATTGAGCCGGGCTCCGGCACCATCTCGATGGCGTGGCAGGGGCACTGCTCGTAACAGACCGCGCAGCCAGTGCAGCGCGAGTAGTCGTAGCGGTAGCGTTTGCCGGGGCCAAGTTTGATCACGGCGCCTTCTGGACAGGAGCCGAGGCAGCCGTCGCACTCGAAGCAGTTGCCGCAGGAGAGGCAGCGCTGCGCCTCGAACTGCGCCTCGCCCTCGTTCAACCCCTGCAGGATCTCGTCGAAGTTGTCCATGCGCTCCACCAGCGGCAGCTGTTGCTGTTCCCGCTGGGGGGCGTTGGTGCGGTACCAGAGATGGAGCTTTTCGTGATCGACCAGTGGATGTTTTCTGGCGGGTTGATAGGGCTTGCCACGCAGGTAGCCGTCGATGAAGCGGGCCGCCTTTTTGCCGTGGCCGACCGCAATGGTCACCGAGCGTTCGCTGGGCACCATGTCGCCGCCGGCGAAGATGTCGGGGGCGCCGGTCATCATGTCCTCGCCAACGATCACGGTGCCGTCGCGGTTGAATTCAATGCCTGGCACTGAGTCGAGGAAGCCGGTATCGGTGTCCTGACCCACTGCCAGGATCAGGGCGTCGGCCTGCAGTTCTTCGACCTCACCGGTGGGTTGGGGGCGGCCATTCTCGTCCAGCTCCATTACTTCGACCTTGAAGGTGGTCTGGTCGATCTCTTTGATGGTGCGCAGCCACTTGATCTTTACGCCCTCCTCGAGGGCCTCATCGGCCTCGAAGTCGTGGGCCGGCATGCTGGCGCGGTCGCGGCGGTAGATAATCATCGCCTCGTCGACGCCCAGGCGCTTGGCGGTGCGGGCCGCGTCCATGGCGGTGTTGCCGCCGCCGTAGATCGCCACCCGGCGACCCAGCTTGGGCGGGTTGTCGCTGTGAGCCTGGCGCAGGAAGCTGACCGCGTCGAGCATCTTGCCGGCATCCCGGGCAGGGATCTCGATCTTCTTGCTGATGTGGGCGCCGACGGCGATGAAGACTGCATCGAAGCCGCCTTCCTGCTTCTCCTTGAGCAGATCCTCGACCCGGTGGTTGAGGCTGATCTTGACCCCGATCTCCTCGATGCGGCGGATCTCGGCGGCCAGCTCGTTCCGCGGCATGCGATAGGCGGGGATACCGAAGTGGATCATACCGCCGGCGATCGGGCCGGCCTCACGGATCTCCACCTGATGACCGAGGCGGGTCAGGTGGTAGGCGGCGGAGAGACCGGAAGGCCCGCCGCCGACCACCAGCACCTTGCTGCCGCCGGGCTTCGCCTCGAACTTCGGTTTCCAGCCCTGCTCTAGCGCCATGTCACCGAGGAAGCGTTCCACCGCGTGGATGCTCACGGTGCTGTCGGTGAAGTTGCGGTTGCAGCCTGTCTCGCAGGGGTGGTAGCAGACACGGCCGTGGATCGCCGGCATCGGGTTGTTCTCGATCAGCAGCTGCCAGGCCTCTTCGTAGCGCTGCTCCTGAGCCAGTGCCAGCCAGCCCTGGATATCTTCCCCGGCGGGGCAGGCACTATTGCAGGGGGGCAGGAAGTCGAGGTAGACGGGGCGGCGGGTACGCACCGCGCCTGTGCCCTTGTCGAACCGGGTCAGATCGGTGCTCCCGGTCATGTCCTTTACGGTCATTGGTAGTTGTCCTGTAGTGAATAGCAGGATGCAGGATTAGGAAGGCGTCCTATCCTACTGTTTATTCTTTGGAAATTTTGTTGCTGGCAGGCGCGCCGCAGGGCCGCTGCCGGGGTTGGTTCCGCAACTCAATGGCGGCACAGGATAGAGAAATCGACCGGGGATTTCCACAGAAAATTAATGCTTAGTATTGGCTTTTCAGTGGCTATTGTGTGCTGGGACCGGAAACTCCAGTAGCGCCTCCAGCTGCTCAGCAGGCATCGGGCGGTGGAAATAGTAGCCCTGTGCAAGATCACAGCCGATCTCAATGGAGAGGGCGTGCTGGGCCTGATTTTCAACACCTTCCACCACCACTTTCATACCGAGCCGGTGGCCGACTGCAACGATCGCTTCCATGATCGACCGGTCATCGCTGTCGTGGGGGGCGTCGCGCACGAACGCCCGGTCGATCTTGAGATTGTCGACCGGAAAACGTTTTAGGTAGCTGAGGGAGGAGTAGCCGGTGCCGAAGTCGTCGATGGCGATCTGCATGCCGGCCTGGTGGAGCCGTTTCAGGTCGGAGAGGATCTTTTCATCCGCCTTGATCAACACGTTTTCGGTTAGCTCGATGCCGATATCGGTAGGAGAGAGCCCGTATTTCTGCAGAGTTTTAGTGATGACCAGATAAAGATCGTGAAACAGAAACTGCCGTCCGGAGATGTTGATGTCGATCTGGAAGTCGCGCAGCCCGCGTGCTTTCCAGGCGGCTCGTTGCCGGCAGGCGGCGTTGATCACGCACTCGCCGATGCGGATGATCAGTTCCGAGCGCTCTGCTACCGGGATAAACTCGGCCGGTGAGATCGGCTCGCCATCTTCGGGCAGCCAGCGCAGCAGCGCCTCACAGCTTTTGATCTTGCCGCTCCGCAGGTCCACTTGTGGCTGGTAGTAAAGTTGCAGGACCTCAGTCTCAAGGGCACGCCGTAGCTGGGTCTCGATCTGCTGGTAGCGGCGCAGTTCGTCATTCATCGTTTGGGTAAAGAACTGGTAGCGGTTGCGCCCGGCATCTTTGGCTCGATACATGGCGGCATCGGCATTTTGCAGCAGTTCGCCGGTAGTCTGGCCATCATCGGGAAACAGGCTGATACCGATGCTGGTGGTGACAAAGGCCTCCTGTTCTTTGAGATCGAACACCGTGGCAAACTCACGGATGATCTTCTTGGCTACAGCAGCGACCTCACTATTCTCCTGGATCATCGGCATCATCAGCACAAACTCGTCACCGCCAAAGCGCGCCACAGTGTCGTACTTCCGTAGTTGGCTGGAGAGGCGTTTGGCCACCTGCAGCAGCAGGATGTCGCCATACTCGTGGCCCATCGAGTCGTTGATCACCTTGAAATTGTCGAGGTCGATAAAGAGGATCGCCAGTTTCTGCCCGAACCGCTCGGCCTCCTTGATGCGGTTGCTGAGTTCACTCTCCAGCAGGTAGCGGTTGGGCAGATGAGTCAGCTGGTCGTAGGTGGCGAGGTGTTCAAGTTTGTCTAGCGCCCGCTTCTGCTCTGACTGATCGACATCGATGCAGAACATCTCGGGATTATCTGTGTCCTGGTTGAGTAGCACATGACTGGAGAAGACCGGCAGCAGATGGCCGTCCTTGTGTAGCAGCTCCAGCTCGCCGGGGGGGATCGGCTGCCCCCGCTCGAGCCAGGCGTGGTGGGCTTCGACTAGGCAGTCGTACATCGACTCGGGGATGATCAGATCCTGCAACTGGGCGCCGAGCGCCTCCTCTTCCGTGTAGCCGTAGAGTCGCGAGCTGGCGGCGTTCCAGTAGATCACCCGGAGCTCTTTGTCGTAGCCCTGTACTGCCACGTTGGGCAGGCTCTCGATCAGTTCGCGAAAGCGTCTTTCACTCTCCCGCAGATAACTCTCGGCCTGTTTGCGTTGGGTGATGTCGCGGTCGATGCCACGATAGCCGGCCAGTTCGCCGTTGGCATCGAAGAAGGGCATGCCGCTGGTGTCGAGTATTACCTGATGGCCCTGTTTGTGCCGATTGAGGTTCTCCAGGGAGCTGAAGGGACGCCGCTGTTGGATAATGGCCGCGAACTGGCTGGAGACCTGATCAGCAACCTCAGGGGGCATGAAGTCGAAGGGGGTTTTGCCGATCAGCTCCTCGGGCTTGTAGCCGAGAATCGTTTTTGTCTGAGGGCTGCAGTAAGTGTAGCGGCCTTGACTGTCGGTCTCCCAGACAAAGTCCTGGGTCGATTCGACCAATGCCCGGTAGCGCTCCATATTTTCTTTGAGGGAGCGCTCGGTGCGCCTGCGCAGGATCTCGGCGCCGGCCTTGGCGGCGATAATGTTCAGGGCATCCTCCCAGTGGGTGGGCACGTTGAGCGGCTGACGCGATATAACCCAGACGATGCCAATAACCTTGTGATGCTGGTCACGAATTGGTGTGCCGGCATAGCCTTGGACGCCGAGTTTTTCCAGCTCCGGGTCTTCAGGAAACTGCTGTGCGACATCCTGAGGATAGAGGCAGGTGGCAGTGGTAGTCACCTCCCTGCAGGGTGAGCCGGCCAGTGGATAGCCGTAGTCGNANTCAGCTCGCCATCGAGTGTCAGTGCAATCGCCTGTACCCACTCATCATCTTCGATTACCCCGATGCTGGCGCCATCGGCATTGAACCAACGGCAGAGCGCACTGACTGTTTTGTCGAAGAAGGCCTGACCGGTCAGGCCGACCATGCTTTCGACCAGGATGTGCAGTGCGTCGTCAGTCTGTTTACGCTCGGTGATATCGAACAGGGCGCCATCCAGACAGAGGATCTTCCCATCCTGCCCCCGGCTTGCTGTGCCGCGGTCTGCCAGCCAACGGATTGCCCGGTCATGTTGGCGGATGATGCGAAATTCGAGGTAGTAGTCGTCGTGATCCCAGAGCCGTTTGTCGAGATAGTCGAGGCTCGGTTCGATATCGGCCGGGTGGATCAGCTCCAAAAACGAGATTGCGGCGTTGTTGATGAAATCATCTGCCGGGTATTCCGTCAGTTGTTCGATATAGTCACTGATAAACAGCATGCTACGGCTGCGATCGTACATGCAACGGTAGATGGCGCCGGGGATGTTGGCGAGCATCGACTGGTTGCTTCGCTGCTGCTGCAGAGCGGTGTTCTCCGCTTTGATGCGCTGGGTGACATCCTGGGTAACACTGAGCAGGCGGCTGATCTCGCCATTGGCTTCGCGGAAGGGAACGGCGTGGGTCTCCAGCCACAGTTTGTGCTCCTTCAGCCCGGTGGCACGGAACAGCAGGCTCCCGGAGTGGCCGGCAAAAACCTGCTTAATGAGTTCGATGAACTGTTTTCGATAGGGCTTATCCACCAGTTCGGTGATCGGATGGCCGCGTACTTGCTCGATCCTGTCTGCATCGATCATCGCCAGGCCGGCTCTGTTTATAGTAAGCAGGCGGCCCTTGCGATCCAGAGTCTTGACGCAGGCGGGCTCCATATCGATCAGGGTGCGCAGAGAGTGCTCGCTCTGGGCGAGTTCGGCGGTGCGTTGGCGGATCAGGCGGCGCATCTGCAGATTGAACAGCAGCAGCAACGCGACTAGGAAGAGGACCAGGCCAGCGAGCAGGAGGTTCCAGTATTCGACCAGCCAGCGCGCCCAACTGCTGGCCTGGTCATTTTCGGCGTAGATCAGTCCTGCGATGCGGCTGCCCGGCGGGATCAGTTCTAACTCGGTGAAGACGTCGCGGATATGCTCCCAGCGGGCCGGATTCATATGACCGATCCTGACCAACAGTGGCTGAATCAGTTCACGGGAGGTGCGTGCCTCATACTCCAAATGTTTGCGGCTCAATTCCTGAGTGTTGTACTTGGCCAGGATTAGATCAATCAGCTCATCCGGGTGGTTGAGGGCGTACTCCCAGCCCCTGAGACTCGCCTTGAGAAAGTTACGCAGCCGTTGCGGATGCTGCTCTGCCTCGGCTTCAGTGGTGGCGAGAACATCGCCATAGAAGTCGATTCCATACTGCTTGGGTAACAGATAGCGACCCTCGGTGCCTGTCTCTTGCAGGGCAAAACCCTGATCGGTGACATAGGCATTGAAGACGTCGGTATCGCCTCGGATCAGTGAGCGCACATCGAAACTGGTGGGTAGAATGGTGAGATCGTCGAGGCTCAGGCCGGCGCGACGCAGGGTGGCACGGAGCGCAGCATCCTGGATGCCCGATCCCAGCATCACCCGCTGTCCAGCGAACTCTGCCACACTGTTTATGCCTGACTCCGCCTTGACCAGAAAGGCGTAGGGGCTGTGCTGGAAGATGCTGGCGAGGGCCACCACTGGCTTGCCCTGGGTACGGTGGATGAGAATATCGGCAGCGGTAACCGCGTATTCGGCCCTGCCCTCCAACAGAGCCTCGATAGGTGAATATTCCCCCTGATGTTCAAGGATCCTGACCTCCAGCCCTGCATTGCTATAGAAGCCTTTCTCGAGAGCAGCATAGTAGCCGGCGAACTGGAAGGCGTGCTTCCATTTGAGCTGCAGGGTAACCGGTACCAGGTGGTTATCTGCAAAGCTGGGAGGAGGTAGCCAGCAGAGAAGGATGATCAGTAGCCGTGATAGGAAAGAGAGAGCAGTGTTTGGTGTGGACGGATGAAGAGGGGGCATAGCGAGGTGCCACTATGGCTGCTTGCCGTCAACCCTAGGTCGGGCTGATCCTGGTGCCACGTTAGACAAATGCCTCCAGCGCGAGAATCTACTGGCCGATCTAGCCGCGTCGATCATCCTGATACTACCTCGATTTCCTGAGTTGCTCCAGGTTGTCCAGAATTCGCTGTGCTCGCTCGATCTTCACCACCACCCGATCGTCGTTGGGGTCGAGCTTCTGGGCGGCCTCCCAGACTGCAATAGCGCCGGCAACCTCTCCCTGTGAGTATAGCCGGTCGCCTGTCTTGAATAGGTTCTTCAGATGAATCTGTAGCTCTTTCTGCACCAGCTGCAAGAGCTCTCGTACGGCGCTGTTTTTTGGCTCTTTTTGCAGCAACTTCTGCAGCAGCATCTTGGCTTTGCTCAGCTCATTCTTCTCAAACAGAACCTGAGCCTGCTTGAGCTTGTTGGTGGATGCTTTCTTTGAGATCGCGGCGCGCTGCGACTTTTTAATTTTCCGGGCCCGCTTAACCGCTTTGGAGGAGCGGGAGTTGAGTAGCTTCAATAGGCGCCGATCATCTTCATCCTCCTTAATCGACAGCGCCACTGTCAGGCAGCGGGTCGCCAGTTTGGGTTGGTGGCGCCACTCCCGCCAGCCGCAGCGGGTCAGGTAGAGGTGTTGCTGCTCCTGCTCGGACTGGGCATCGAGGAGTTTGGAGTGGAGGTGGGCGTCTCTCGGCCGGTTTTCTGCCAGCTTCGTTATCAGGGGCAACTGTTTTTGCAGTGCATCGTATTGTTGCAGCAGCAACTGATCCTCAAGCTGCTCCTCCCGACGGGTCTGGATGGCGCTTAGTTTGTTGTGCAGCCTGACCACGGCCTTATCCTTCTCGCCCGCCATGATCGCCTTCTCCAGCAGGGCCACTGCTTCACCCAGTTCACCCTTCTTCAGCAGCTGGTTGGCCGTTTTCAGTGGTTTTTCGACCTTTTTGGGTTCGGGTTCGCCCAACTGTGGCAGCTTCAGTTCAGGCGGCAGGCTGGCGCAGCCGCTCAGGGCTGCTGTCATGATCAGGGCCGTCCATGTCTTGCTTTTTTTCATGCTGTTTCTTGGCTGTTTCTGATTTTTTTCACGGTGGCCGCCAGCCGGCGGGCGAACTTGTCTTTAGGTGCGTTAACCAGCAGTGTGCTGACGGGCTCTTTTCTGCCTTTGACGTTGATCGGTGCTTGTAGGGTGAGATCCACCGTATTCCTGACCGCATGGGGTGATGCGGTAGCCTCGCTGATCAGGATGCCGCTGGTTGGCGCCCGGTCGCAGAGGCGCGAGGCGACGTTCACGGTGTCGCCGATTACGGTGTATTCGAGTCGCTCTGGGATACCGATGTTGCCCGCCAGCATATCACCACTGTTGATGCCGATGCGCACCTGGATCGGCTGCTCATGGTTGAGGTGGCGGTTGCGGTTGATGCGGTCGATCAGCGCCACGATCAGGCAGGCGCAGCGCACCGCATGGGCGGCGTGGTGTGGGTCCGGGTCGGGGGCGCCGAACAGGATCATCGCAGCATCACCGATGAACTTGTCCACCATGCCGTGGCTGTGCTGGGCCGCCTCGGCGATGTTGCCTAGGTAGAGATTGAGCAGTTCAGCGACCTGGTCCGGCGGCAGATGCTCTGACATCCTGGTAAAGCCGACGATGTCGCAGAACAGCACACTACCCTTGATTTGACTGTTGGCGAGGCGTGTGTCGGAGAGGTTGGCGAGGATCATCTCCGCCACCTTGGGGGAGACATAGCGGGCCAGTGCCTCTTCAACCTGCTGCTTCTGTAATAGGCCGGTGCTCATGCGCTGAAAATGGGAGTAGACCTGGCCGATCTCATCGCGGCGGTCAGTGTAGGTAGAGTAGGCCGGCTCCTCAGAGGATTCAGACTGGCCCGCTTCCGCCAAGCGGCTGATTGGTCGCGCCAGCTGCCGGCTCAATCCATAGGTGAGAAACGAGGCGATTACGATCAGCAGTAGGGTGGCGCCGGCGATGACGTTGATAATGGTTTGCCGGTAGCTGTCGAGAAAGGCTCTGTCTAGGGTGACGTAGGCCTCGCCCGCCTTGATCTTGTTGAACAGGATTGGGTTGCTGAAGGTGACCAGAGGACGTTTGATATTGGGTTTGCTGCGGTCAGTCCAGTAGTAGGGCTTGCTTGGATCGGGGAGCTTCTCTGGATTCGTACCAGCAGCGATGTGCAGTTGTTTGATCCCTGAGACCACCGCTCCCACCAGATTCCGGTTTTTTAGCTGGCGATTGACCAGGCCCTCCAGGGCGAGCTGGTCCTCTGCCAGCAGGGGCTCGCTGGCGGAGTGGGCGAACTGCTGCACGATGGTCCCGCCAAAGATCTCGATCTCCGCTGTGTGTACCCGGTCCTGCAGGGTGATCAGCAGCCAGCCTAAGGCGCTCATGACCAGCGCGATCAGAGCACCGATTACCATCGTCCACTTCACCGCAAGGGGCAGGGCAGCTTTGCGAAAGACACCGCGTATCTGGCGAAAAAAGGGAGCTGGCATGATGGCTTAGGTTACAAAAAGGTTGAGATGACTTGGGATATTTTTCTTAGTTCTCCACGCTAGTTAGTATGCGGTTGATCGCATCATTTGCCAAAACAATTAAGTGACTGGGAAAGAAAAAAGCCCCTCGTGGAGAGGGGCCAAGGCTACGGCGGGGGATGGGTTGGCCTTAGAGCTTATTTTCGTGACACAAGGTGCAACTCACCTCGGTACCTCGGCTGAGGGTGATCTGCTTGCTCCCGTCGGGTTGTTTGTCATGGCTCTCCAGGATACGCAGGTCGGCGGTGCGCGCCAGCACACTGCCCTCACCGTTGCTGCCGTGGCAGGCGCGGCAGCTGTTGGGGTTCTGCTCGGCGACGCTCTCGTGGCGATGGGTCCAGTTGGGATCGTTCACCGGATGCATGCCGTGGGGACCGTCGAGGGTCAGGCCGAGACTGCCAGGCGCATGGCAAGTGTCGCACTCGGTGATGGTACCGGTATGGCCCTGTAGGCCGATGGCGGCCAGGTTGTCATTGGCGAGGAAGGGCGAGTTGACATCATCACCATCCGGCTGCACCGGCCAGATGGCGTGAGTGCTGCCGTGGCAGCCTTCACACATCACGCCGCCGTGGCCTTTGCTCAGACGATAGAGACCTTGGTCTTCGGCGAAACGCGAGCCGGGTGCGCTGATGAAGGGGAGGCTGGCGGCTGTGGCATCTGACTTGCGATAGGTCTGGCGCAGGCGGATGCCGTCGACGGCGAGTTCGAAGTCACTGGTGTCGGCTTGGGCGATGGTTAGCACGTCGCCGATGTGGCAGGCCTGGCACTGAGGTTCGTTGGCCCAAGGTACCCGTCGGGTGAGGTCGAGGCCGGTACCGCCGGGCAGTCCTTCGCTGAAGTCATTGCCCACCTGCTTCATGTTGCCGTGGCAGTCCTGGCAGACCACGCCGCCGCTGGCCATTGCACCGCGCAGGCACTGGGTGCGCTTGCCTGGATGGCACTGGTAGCAGCTCTCCTGCAACACTTGGGCCTGTAGTTCGGGGGTGCGGGCGGGATCGCTGGGGGCAGGCATCTCGGGGAACAGATCGGTGAACTCACCGTGATGGCCATGCATCGTCCGTGACATGCTGATGTGGCGGGTCTGTTGGCGGCCATGAATACCCTGCTCGGGTTCGTCCACCGGCCCGATCTGGGCCAGGTCGAGGGCCGGTGAGTAGTGGCACTGGGAGCACTGGATGTTGCGGCGCACGTCGAGACAGGAGGCCTCGCTGCCACTTGTGCACGGCAGTGGGCTGGTATCGATGCTGGAGGTGTAGTTGGCGCCGTGTTTGGCGTCATGCAGTCGCAGGACGTTGATCTTGGCGGCGTTGAGCAGCGGCTCGGGTCCGGGGGCATCTGCCGTCAGCATCACCTCCCAAGGGGTGCCGTCGGCGTAGTTGGAGACCGAGGCGAAGTTGGCCGCCGCGCCATTGCCGAAGTCGGCTGGATCGGCGTGACACCCCTGGCAGTCGGCCTCCGAGGCCACCGGTAGCACCACCTCGGTGCTGGCGAGTACGTTATTCGTGATATGGGGGGCCATACCCTTGCTGATCGCCGAGACCTTCATCAGTGGGTAGGCGTTGCTCTGCCCAAGGTCATCCACCGGCAGCATCGGGATGCCGTCCGCGGCGAACCAGTTGACACCCAGTACGGTGGTGCCGATGGGCAGAGCGGTGAAAAAGGGCAGGTCGACATCGAATCGGTCGAATGGCTGGGGTTCGTTGGCGGAGAAGGGCGAGGTGATGAAGGGTGTATGGTTGACCGCGCTGGGCATCGCCTGCTGCCCGACCACCAGCCCCGGCAGATGCGCTGGATCTGGCACCGGAATTCCAAGGTCGCCGGGGATCGGGTCGAAGGCGGCGGTTAACACGCTGGGACAGCCGATGGCCGGATTGGGATCGCACAGGCTGTCGAGTCCCACGGCCAGCACACTCGGATAGAGCGAGGCGTAACCGAGGGCACCCTGGGTGTTGCCCGAGTCGGTGATCTCCCAGAAATTGGATTTGAAGATCCCCGGCCCGTTGAAGCTGGTGGTGTTGATGGAAGCGGGGCCGACAGGGTCTCTCAGGTTGCTGCTGGCAGAGTAGACCAGATCCACGTCGGTGTCGCTGAGGATGCGGGGGGGCTGCCGTCGCTGCCCATCTCGATTACCTGGGCGTGGACCACGTTGAACGGTGGTAGGATGCTGAAGATCTGGTAGTCTTGATCAGCGCAGTGCATGCCGAGGTCGTTGGCGGCCAGCACCCGGAACGGGCTGGTCTGCACTGTT
>NZ_AFOC01000073.1:0-19870 GCF_000224455.1 endosymbiont of Riftia pachyptila (vent Ph05) | reverse complement strand
ACTACCTGAGCCCTTCTTTTTGCTCGAACCCTTTTTCTTACTCGAGCCCTTCTTCTTGCTCGAACCCTTTTTCTTACTCGAGCCTTTCTTTTTACTTGAGCCCTTTTTCTTGCTTGAGCCTTTGCTTTTGCTCGAACCTTTATTATGGGTTGAACTTGCGCTAGAGCCCTTTGATTTGCCTGAACTGCTGCCCTTTGTGCCACTGTTTTTACTCGGGCACTGGCCTTTGTAGTCACCGTGATCCATGTGAGCTTTAACGGCAGATTTCGCAACGCTGATGGTATGAGCATTGCCTGAATTGCTAGAAGGTATATGGCAGATTGTTACTTTGTCATTGGTCTTGTGTTTGCTCGCGTAGGTATTAGGTGATACGACGAGTAAGCTGAGGAAGAGGATTAACAAGATGTGGGTGAGCAGTCGCCCCTTTCTTCGTAAGGAGTGCTGGATAGATGTGGTTGATTTCATAGCTTTGACCCCCAATAGGCTCGATATCAGCCTTTGCTTGATTTTGGTATCGGGATGGGGTCTGACTTCTTAAGCCAATAGGTGTGTGTTAATTCATAAAAATCCTAGTAATACACTTTTGTCGGGGGTTTAAGTCGAACGATTCCTGAGGCAAGGAAGTTACTTCATTTGTTTTGGGCTGTTGCTTCTTCATGGCTATCTTAATAAGGGCATTTAATTCTCAGTGCAGTGTGTTAGGCTTCGGCGGTCTTCGACTTCACTCTCAGCATCTGGAAGCCAAAATGGATACGAAGAATCTGTCATTAGGTCGACTCCCTTTTTTTCTTGCCTTTGCTATGGCAGCTTTAATTGGAGGCTGTAGTGAAGCGCCGCCAACTGCCGAGACGGATCTGGCTAGACCAGTCAAATCGATGATTGTGGCAGCGCCTGAACAAGGGGGTATCCGCAACTTTCCTGGGCGCATCGATGCAGTTAACCGGGCGGAACTCTCTTTTCGGGTGCCGGGCAAGGTGGTGGCAATCAAGTTCAACGAGGGTGATCGGGTGAAAAAAGGCCAGATTCTGGCCCAGCTGGATGCCACCGACTACCGCATTACTCTGAAGGATCGCCAGGCTAGTTTTGACAGTGCGAAGAACGACTTTGAGCGAGCTAAGGATCTGGTGGAGAAAGGGCATATCTCGCGTCGTGATTTCGACAAGCTCGAAGCCACATTCAAGAGTGCATCGGCTGCGCTGGAGCAGGCACAACAGAACCTGCGCTACACCGACCTGCGTGCTCCGTTCGACGGGGTGGTGGCGAAACGCAAAGTCGAGCAGTTTGAAGAGGTGCAGGCAAAACAGCCGGTGCTTTCGCTGCAGGACAGCAGCAGTCTCGAAGTCAAGATCGATGTACCAGAAAATATTATTCTGCGGATTACTCAGGAGCGGGTTGAACGGAATGAAAGTGGACAGATCCCCGTCTGGGCCTCGTTCGATAGCGTGCCGGGGAAAAGATTCGAGCTGAGCTTCAAAGAGATCGCGACCAAAGCTGATCCCAAAACCCAGACCTTCGAGGCGACCTATACCATGCCTGCGCCGCAGGGCCTGGTGGTGTTGCCAGGTATGACAGTCAGCGTCACTGTCGATCTCTCCCGCTCTCTGGACGAGAAAGTGGTTTACTTCGTTCCGGTGAGCGCCATCGGCGGTGATCGGAAGCTCGATCCCCGCGTCTGGGTGGTTGATGAAGAGGCGATGGTGGTACATGAAAAGCAGGTGGAATTGGGGGTGATGAAGGGGGCGAATATTGAAGTTATTTCAGGGCTACAGCCGGGGGATCGGGTCGTGACGGTGGGGGCCGCCTACCTTGCTGAGGGGATGAAGATCAGCTTGATGCAAGAGACAGAGCAGGCTGAGCCTCGGTCGGATGACCTGCAGCTGATGCAGCAGAAACAGTAAGGTGCAATCAGATCGAATCGAACGGACCCGCGGGAATCTGCAATGAACATCGGCGAATATTCAGTCAACAACAAGGTTGTCTCCTGGCTTCTGGTCATCATCATGGTGGCCGGCGGCGTCTACGGCTTCGAGCGGATGGGCAAGCTGGAAGACCCCAACTTCACCATCAAACAGGCCAAGATCATCACCCTCTACCCCGGCGCCACTGCCCAAGAGGTGCAGGATGAGGTGACCTACCACATCGAAGAGGCGGTGCAGCTGATGGGGCAGCTGAAGCGGATCAATATGTCGATCTCCCGGCCCGGCATGTCTGACCTCAGCATTGAGTTCAAGGACGAATACAAGGCCAAGGATTTCCCCGATATCTACGACGAGCTACGACGCAAGATCGCTGACATGAAGCAGAAGCTGCCGCCGGGCGTGCAGGGGCCGCTGATCATCGATGACTTCGGTGACGTCTACGGCGTCTACCTGGCTCTGACGGGGGAGGGCTACACCTATCGCGATCTGAAAGACACTGCAGATGCGCTGAAGAAGCAGCTGGTGCTGGTGCCGGGAGTGAAGAAGATCGTTATCGGCGGCGAGCAGCCGGAGCTGGTCTACGTGGAGATCTCCCGTGCCCGGCTCGGTGAGTTGGGGCTGTCGATGGAGCAGATCACCCAGGTGCTCGCCTCGCAGAACCTGGTGGAAGATGCCGGCAAGGTTCGGGTCGGCGATGATTATATCCGCATCCACCCCAGCGGTGAGTTCGCCTCGGTAAAGGCGATCGGTGACCTGCTGATCAGTTCCAGCGATAAGCGGCTGATCTATCTGAAAGATATCGCGGACATCCGCCGCGCCTACCAGGATGTGCCGTCACGGCTGATCTACTTCAATGGCAAGCCGACCCTGACCCTGGGCATCTCCATGCGCGAGGGGGAAAACGTGGTGGCGGTGGGCGAGGCGTTGGAGAAACGCTTCAATCAGCTGCAGTCGATCATCCCGGTGGGCATGGAGTTGCAGGCGATCTACAACCAGCCAACCGAGGTCGATAACTCGGTGAGTAGTTTTATCGTCAGTGTTGGTCAGGCTCTGGCCATTGTCATCGTTGTGCTGCTGCTCTTCATGGGGCTAACATCGGGCCTGATTATCGGTGCGGTGCTGCTGATTACCGTGGCGGGCACCCTCTTCATCATGCAGCTCTACGGCATCGAACTGCAGCGTATCTCCCTGGGTGCGATGGTGATTGCGCTGGGGATGCTGGTGGATAACGCCATCGTGGTGGCGGAGGGGATGTTGATCCGCATTCAGGGTGGCATGAATGTGGTGAAGGCCGCCGGTGAGGTGGTGGGTAAGAGTATCTGGGCGCTGCTGGGCGGCACTATTATCGGCATCCTCGCCTTCTCCGCGATTGGCCTCTCCACCGACAATACCGGCGAGTTTGCCAGCTCCCTGTTCTACGTGATCCTGATCTCTTTGACCCTCTCCTGGGTCACCGCAGTCAGCACCACGCCGCTGCTCTGCGCACTCTTCATGCGGCCGAAAGCGGATGCAGCCGATGCCGGAAACCCCTACGACAAGGGCCTCTTCAGTGCCTTCCGCGGGGTCTTAAAACAGGTGATCCGGTTTCGCTGGATCACCGTCGGGGTGGTGGTCGGATTGTTCCTGGTTGCCGGCATGGGCTTCGGCTATGTGAAAAACGCCTTCTTTCCCAACGCCAATACACCGATGTTTTTTATCGATATCTGGGAGCCGGAGGGGACAGATATCCGCAAGACCCGCGATGATACCCTGCAGGTGGCCGAGTTCGTCCGCCAGCAGTCTGGGGTGACGAAGACCACCTCCGTCGTCGGTGGTGGTGATGCCCGCTTCTCCCTGGTCTATGAGCCCAAAGAGGCGAGTTCCGCCTATGCGCAGATCATCATTCAGACCGAGCAACTGGAACAGATCGGGCCAATCTGGGAGGCGGTGGCCGACTACATGCGCAACAATCTGCCACAGCTCGACCCGATCATCAAACCGCTGCGCATCGGCCCCGGTCGTGACGGCAAGATCGAGGCCCGTTTCCAGGGGCCAGATCCAGCAGTTTTACGCGGGCTCTCGGAGCAGGCCCAGGCGATCATGCGCGCCGATCCTGAGACCAAAGAGGTGCGTGACGATTGGCGCAGTCCGGTGCAGTTTATTCGCCCGTTGTTCAACGAGCAGGTGGGACGGCAACTCGGTATTACCCGCAAAGATCTGGCGATCGCCTTGAAATCGGCCTTCGAGGGCAAGGATGTAGGGGGTCTATCGTGATGGTATCCGTCTGCTGCCGATCAAACTGCGGCCACCGGCGGATGAGCGGGAAGATGTGGCGAATATCCAAGATATTCGCGTCTGGAGCCCGGCGTTACAGAAGACGGTACCGGTGGCCCAGGTGGTGAGTGGTTTTGAAACCGCGTTTGAGAATACTGTGATCCGTGGCCGTGACCGGATCCAGACCATCATCACCTCCTGTAATCCAACCGGGGAGCTGGCGACACCACTCTTCAATCGTCTCAAGCCGCAGATTGAGGCGGTCGAGTTGCCACCGGGCTACAGCCTCTCTTGGGGCGGTGAGTATGAGGACTCGAAGAATGCCCAGAACGGACTGTTGTCGGTGCTGCCGGTGGGCTTTCTGTTGATGATTCTGACCAGCATCCTGCTGTTTGGCCGACTGCGTCAGCCGCTGATCATCTGGCTCACGGTGCCGTTGGCGATCGTTGGCATCACCGCCGGTCTGTTGGCCTTCAACGGCGCGTTCGATTTTATGGCGTTGCTGGGTGCACTGAGTCTGATCGGGCTGCTGATCAAGAATGCCATCGTGCTGATCGAGGAGATCGACCAGCAGATCGAAGAGGGCAAGCTGCCCCTGACTGCGATCCTCGATGCCACCGTGAGTCGGTTGCGGCCGGTGGCGATGGCCGCCGCCACCACGATTCTCGGCTTGATCCCGCTGCTCTCCGATGTCTTCTTCGTCAATATGTCGATCACCATCATGGCCGGCCTGGGCTTTGCTACCCTGTTGACGCTGCTGTTTGTGCCGGTGCTCTATGCGCTGCTGTTCCGGGTGCCCTATGCCGAAAACGCCTGATCGCAGGTTGTGGCTCTATCCGGTCTGGGTTGGCGCGAGCAGGCGTCGTGCCAGCCACAGCAACAGCAGATAGGCCAGCAGGCTCAGTAGCAGCCAGACCACGGCGATATAGGCGAACAGATTCGGCGCCTGCATCAGCATGCTCATCAGCGAATCCTGATAGTAGAAGAACCACTGGTGTCCCGCCGGGAAGACCCATTCGTGCAGCAGATAGAACAGCCGTTCCGCCCCCATGGCCAGGATCAGCAGCGCCAGGGTCAGCAGTAGAGTCAGCCAGCCGAGCAGCAGCTGCTGACCCCCTGGTAGTCGCCACCTGCCTCGTCGCAGGGCCAACAGCAGGAGCAGGCTGAGGCCGGCGCTGCCCCAGGCCAGTTGCTGGTAGCGATCGATCAGCCGGGCGACATCCACCAGGTGTTGCTGCTCCGGCGGGGTGAGGAAGTGCCCCAGTGGCTGGCCGTCTCGGGCGTGGTAGCGCAGCGCGCCGAGCCCCGCGCCCTGTCGGTGGATGGCCGTCACGATGGCGCTGAAGAGCCTCAGCCGCTCTCTCTTCTCTGTCGTCTCAAAGCCATGACGAAAGCGGTTCTGGGGGGCGTACACCTGGATTGTCTGATCGATCCCCATCCAGTCGTACCAGAGCGGAAACAGGAAGTCGGCCGCTGCCAGCGCCCGCCATGCCAGCAGCGAGGCGACCAGGAACAGGGCCAGTGCCAGCGCTATTCCCAGCAGTCGCTCAGCCACAGGGTGTCCCGTACTCATCCGGGCCACCAGCGCTGGGGTAGGGTGCCGCTGCGGTAGAGCGCCATCAGGTCCATGCCCAGGGCGATGCTGGAGTGGACCGCCACGCCACCCCAGATCGAGCGGGAACGCAGCGCCAGCAGCCCGAGCAGAAGGCCAAAAAAGATCGCCCCGCTCGCCTCCAGCCAGGGTTTGGCGAAGTGGATCATCAGATAGGGCAGCATCATCACAAACAGGGCATTCAGGCCGAAGGCGCGCTGGCAGGCGTGCAGCAGAAAGCCGCGGAAAAAGAACTCAAGAAAGAAGAACTGCAGCAGGTAGATGATCTCCCACGCCAGCAGATCGAAAATGCTGCGTGAGGCCTGCCGATAGAAGGGGTAGTGGGCGAGGAAGTCAGGACGCGCACTGGCGAACCAGGCGAACAGCAGAATCGGCGTGGCCAGGGCGAGGTACCAGAGCCAGAAGCGGCGGGTCTCGGCTAACTGTAGCCCATACTCGTTGGCCGGCTCGCGAAACAACCAGTGGATCACCGCCAACGGGATCAGCAGATAGCCGAGCAGATGCCAGAACCCCCACCAGAGCTGCTTGAAGAGCGGCAAGAACGGGCTGGTGATAAGCGCGGCGGCCAGCCTCTGGCCGGCCTCACCGCTGCCGCGCAACTGCTGCAGGGCGGCAACAAAGACATGGTCGAATTTGAGGTAGTGGATCAGCAGCAGGCAGAAGGCCGCTGTCGATAGTGCGATCGCCGGCTGCCAGTCGAATCTGTCGCTCCTGGTTGCATCGACTTGCATGCGTTGTCGCCAGCGGCATTCCGGCATTCCGGCTTCCCCCTTGGTTGGTTGTCATCGACTGCCGACAACCGAGGCGGGATCCGGCAGATTGAGCTGATGATAACTCCAATCAGCTGTCGTCCCTAGTGCTGGCGGATGCAGTCCACAATCTTTGCGGGCTGCACCCTGCGGGTCAGATCCTCGCCTGAATCCGTGCCAATTGTTCCACCTGCGGACGGTTACGGTAGTCAGGGCTGGGCATGCGTCGCATCGCGCTGGCGGCCGCCCGGTAGTTGTTGAAACTGCCGTAGATCAGCTGATAGTGGTTGCCGCTCTTCAGATAGGCAAGATCCTGCTTCAGGTAGTGGCCGTAGCGATCGGCGATCTTGTAGAGCTGCTGCTTGTTGGCCACATTCGCGAGACGGATCGCATAGTGGTTTGACGGCTGACTGGCAAGCCACTCGGGGCCGTGGATGGTGTTGTCGCTGCCGAATTGGTGCAGCGGTGCGATCGCAACGACCCGGCCATCCAGACTCTCGACGCTGTCCCCCATGTTGGTCAGCTCACTCTTCAGGCGAGTGATCTTCTGCTTCAGAACCTTGACCTGCTGGGCCATCGCCTCACTATCTTGCTGATGAGCGCTGGCGGCGGCGCGCTGTGCGCTCAGCTGCTGCTGTAGGGAGGCAACCTGCTGTGCCATGGCGACCTGCTGTTGTGCATTCAGATCGAACTGCTGAGCAACGCGCTGATCCAGTTTGTTCTCCTGGTACCAGCGGTATTGCTGGTAGCTGGAGAAGACGGCCACCGCGAGTACCACCAGGATCAGGCTGATCCCCAGCATCTTGAAGTGGTGTCGCTCATCCTGGATGACCGAGGCGATACCCTGCTCCTGCTGATTGCTCCGCTCCTGAAGGGCGCCGGTCTTGCTATTCAGCTGGTTGACCGCTTGTGAGAGGCCCTGGCTCTTATTCTCCAGGCTATCGGTGGCGATCTTCAGCTGGTGAGTCTTCTGTCCTAGCTTGCTGGTGGTCTGCTTTATCTCCTCATCCACTGAGTGCAAGGTCTCGATCTGCTGATCGTGGTTTGTCAGACGCTTGCCGGCCTGCTTCAGCCCCTGTTCCAGGGCGCTGGTCTGCTGCGAGAGTTTCTCGCCCATGCTCTCCATCGAGGATTTGAGCTTGCCGGCGACCCGCTCAAGGCTGTCGCTGAGATACTTCGAGACCTCTTCGGTGCGGCGGGAGATGACGTCGTCGCGCTTCTGAGAGGATTGGGAGACCGCGTCGATCTTCTGCTGCAGTTCTTGCTGGGCGGCGGCACTTTCGTCAATGCTGCTCTCGAGGAGCGCAGCCAGCTGCTCCGTCGCCTCGTTCAGTGCCTGGATGCGCTCCAGCTGTGACTGCTGCTCGGCGCGCAAGGCGGCGCTCTCTTCACGGTGCTTCTTTGAGAGCTGTGCAATCTTTGCGGTGAGCTTCTTGCCCAGGGTGAGGGTGGCTCCCTCCTGCTCAGCGATGCTCAGCTCAAGCTTGCTGGCCACCTCGGTGGTGGCGGCGGAGAGCTTGAGAGTATCTTCTGAGAGGGACTGGAAGGCCTGGGTGAAGTCGGAGGAGAGGGCTTGGTTGCGGCTCTCAGCACTATTCAGGGCCTCGCTGAAATCGTGGTTGCTGCTGTCGAGGTGTTGCTGCAGCTGCTGCAGCGTCTCTTCCAGATCCGATATCTTGGTGTTGAAATCCCGCGCCCGGGGTTGTGGCTCTGAATCCTGATCCAGATGGATCAGGTTTTCTGTGGGTGTGGTGATCTCGGTCGTCTCTTCTGAGGCGACAGACTGTTTTGCTGACATGATTTGATCCTCCAGCCTATTTTGTCCGGGTGCAGGTACCAGTCAATGGGAGTAAAATTCGCCCCGGATTCAACAAAGTAGCATATTATGAAATGCGAATATATGGTGTTTTTCAGGCCCGGGGTGAGGTTTTGCTGCTTTGCCGTGTTCAGAAGCGGATCTCCGCGGCTGATCCCTTGGCTGCCGATCCATTGCTAAACGGGAGATAGAGGGTATGGAGTGGTTGGATCAACTGCCGTTGGGGACACTGGCCATCGGCTGTCTGTTATTGGGGTTTGCACCATTTTTTCCGGAACCCCACATCTGGGAGAAGCTGAAGATGCTGCGGGCGGGCACCCTGACGCGGGCCATCGATATCTTTGATCTGCTGTTTCACGCTGCCCCGTTTCTATTGCTGTTGCTGAAGCTGGTGAGGATGGGGATGCAGGACTGACCAGTATCACTGGGATGCTGCATAGGCTTGAAAAACAGCCACTCAATCAGTTCAGCCTCATCGGATTGCCTGATCATAGGGAAGGGCATGTTGGCAGATCCTTGCAGACCATGGATGGCTCTCCTAGGCTTTTAATCGGGAATTAGCTTCATTACACAAAGGTTGATCGTAGACTGAGGTCGGGGATCCGATCTCGCAGAGAGCATCAGAGGCTCCCTAAGGACCAAGAGGATAACATCATGGCAATCTATGCATTCGATGGTACCGGTAACGAAGACAACCCCGGAGAGGGGGAAGACACTAACGTCCTGAAATTTTTTCGCGCCTACGAGGATGCCTACAGTGGGCCTGGGAAGTGCTTTTACGTAGCAGGTGTGGGCACTCGCTATTCTGTGCTCGGGGACCTCTTCGGCAAGATGCTGGGGATCGGTGGCCACCAGCGTATCGGCGAGGCGATGGACCAGCTCGAAGCGAACTTCCGCAACGGCGATTGTGATATCGATATTATTGGATTCAGCCGTGGCGCTGCGCTGGCGTTGGAGTTTGCCAATGATATCCTGGAAGAGGGGGTGAATGGCGAAGAGGCGCCTACGATTCGCTTCATGGGGCTGTGGGAAACGGTCGCTTCGTTCGGCATCCCAGGCAACCGCATCAACCTGGGTTACGACCTTACTCTGCCCTATATCGTGCAGCATTGCTGTCACGCAATCGCACTGGATGAGCGGCGTCAGTTGTTTCCACTGACCCGGGTGGTGCAGGATGCCTATTCGGACCGGGAGCTACGCGATATCCGTGAGGTCTGGTTCCGTGGCTACCATTCTGATGTCGGTGGTGGCAACAATAATGAAGGCCTCTCCAACATTCCGCTCTACTGGATGTACCAACATGCCCAGCGCAATAAGCTGCCGCTGGATGACGCACAAATCAAGAAAGCCAGCGGCGGCAGCGACTCCTGGGCTGAATGCAAGACTCCGGGAATGGATCTGATGGCGAATAAAAAGCGCACTATCTATGCGACAGATCTGGTCCATAACAGCGTTATGCGACGCACCAAGGCCGGGCGGTTTGCTGCAAACAACCCCCCAGTTGGGCTGTGTGTTGTTGATGATGCGGGGGAGATTGTGGGCAAGGGGTTTGAAAAGCCCTGAAGTCTTGTACTCCGTCCCAGATATATCTGGGACGGAGTACAAGCGCTAGGTCCGCTGCGCAAATATCTGTTGGATTGAGGTGCTGTCCAGGCAGCGGGCAGCCTCGGAGGCTGAGTGGCTACAAAATTCCTGTCTGCTGGCATAAAAAGAACTGTTGCGATAAGCCGCCTGGCCTTGGATATAGTCAAGCAGTCTGAATACAACGACTAACCTGAGGATGTCTGGAATGGCTGAACTTTTTTCTGCTGATTGGATGAACGAACTGAAAGATGCCTGGAACGCTGATCCAGAGGTCAAAGACAAGCTGGCCGAGATCGGTTTCAACTCCACCATCACCTGTGGCTTCAAAGACGAAGAAAAGCCCCGTGGCGTGTTTGTGGTGGTGAACGGCGAGTGTGTGAGTGCCGGTGACTACGCTGGCGAGACGATGGATTGGGACATGCGCGCCAGCCGCTCTGACTGGATGAAGTGGGTGGAGAAGGGTATCGGCATGGCCGGTATGGGCACCGCCTTCGCCATGGGCAAGCTGAAGTTCCTGCAGGGCGACTTCAAAGGCATGCTCAAGGATCCGCGCATGGCGGGCCCCTTCATCAAGAGCTTCGGCCTGATGAAGCAGATTGGCGCCGAATAACTGGCCTCCGTAGAAGCGCCGCTTGTGGCGCTTCTACGCTGTGAGCTATAGCCGGAACTCCTTCAGCGGCATCGGCTCCCCAACCCCATAACCCTGCGCATAGTCGACATTTAGCACCCGCAGCTGATTCAGAATAGTCTGATTCTCGGCCCACTCGGCGATCGTCTCCAGCCCCAGGATATGGCCGATCTGGTTGATCGACTCCACCATCGCATAGTCCACCGGGTCGGTGGCCATGTTGCGCACAAAACTGCCGTCGATCTTCAGATAGTCCACCGGTAGCTCCTTGAGGTAACTGTAGGAGGAGAGCCCAGTGCCGAAGTCGTCCAGGGCGAATCGGCAGCCGAAAGATTTCAGACGTTTGATCATTACCTTGACGTGTTCCAGATTGGCCACCGCCGCGGTCTCGGTGATTTCGAAACAGATGCTGCGAAACGGGATCCGCCACTCGTCGAAGAGTCGCTCCAGATAGTTGAGAAAGCCGTCGTCCGAGAGGGAGGTGCCGGAGAGGTTGATGGCGAACAGAAACTCTCCTGTTTGTTGATTCACCTCGGCCCATTGACGCAGGGTCTCCCCCTGGGTAGTGAAGAGTTCGCTGATGATCCAACGGTCGATCGCCGGCATCAGGATGTAACGCTCGGCGGCAGGGATGAAATGATCGGGGACCACCGTATCCCCCGCCTCGTCGATCATCCTCACCAGCACCTCATAGTGGCGCCCATCGGCACCGTTGACCGGCACGATCGGCTGCACATAGAGATGGAAACGCCCCTCCTGTAGCGCCTGATTGATGCCGGCCACCAGGTGCATGTCGCCGTGGTGGCGGACCAGCGCGGTATCGCCAGTGTGGTAGGTATGGAGCCGGTTGCGGCCCTGCTCCTTGGCCATCTGGCAGGCCACATTGGCACTGCTGAGGATGCTCGAGGTGCTCTCATCGCCAGGCTTGAAGCCGAACAGGCCGATGCTGACTGCGACATCGTAGGAGCGCTCCTGCCAGGAGAAGAAAAAACTGCGAATGGTCTGCAGCAGATTGCTGCTGATCGACTCAGCCCGCTCTACCGAACAGTCGGTGAGGATCACGCCAAACTCGTCCCCGCCGACCCGCCCCAGCAGATCAAATCCCTTTAGCTGCGACTTGATAAGGATCGCCAGCTGGCGCAGCAACTCGTCTCCCGCATCATGGCCGCCGGTGTCGTTGACCAGCTTGAACTGGTCGATGTCCATAAAACAGACCACATGATGGGGACGGGGGCTGGCCGGCGTGCTCAGCAGCACCGCCAGGCGGCGCTCCAACTCGGCGCGGTTGAGCAGCCCGGTGAGCACATCGTGCTGCGCCAGATAGGCGAGCCGCTGCTCCGCCTCGCGGGATTCGGAGAGATCTTGCATCAGCAGCAGATAGTGGGGGCGCTGATCCAGCTCGAAGGGGCTGAGGGAGAGACGCAACGGGAACTCATCGCCGTTGCTGCGATAGCCGATCAGCTCGCGGATCCCGCCGTCCTCGGAGAAGCCCCAGTTCGATAGATACCAGGCAAGGGCGTGCTGCTCGCCGGGTGGTGCACTGGCCTCGAACAACTGCTCGAAACCGACCCCGATCAGATCCTCCTCGAGCCGGCCAAACATCATCTCTGCGGCCGGGTTGAAAAGCTGTACCAGACCGTCATCATCGAGCATGGCGATGCCCTCGGTGGCCGCCTCCACCAGGCTCTGCAGCTTCTGCTCGTTGTCGCGCAACGCCTTTAGCGACTGTTCCCGCTCGGTCACGTCGTTAATGATCAGATAGATCAGCTCAGTGTCGCCGGTGGTGACTGGGCCGGCCTGGATCTCCACCTCCCGTTCTCGGCCGGAGGCGAGGCGATGGGTCTCCTGAAAGCTGCTTAGCTGGCCCTGCCGGATCGAGCCGAGCAGCTGGCCCAGTCGCAGCGGTTCTGCCTGGTTGAGGTCATGGAAGCCGAGTGAACGGAGTGTCTCTTCGGGGTATCCGTAGAAGCGGCTGGCGGCGCTATTGGCCTCGATAATGTCGCCACAGGTGGCATCGAGGATCAGTTTGATCGCCTGGTTGGTCTCAAACATCTGCCGGTAGCGCTGCTCTTTCTCACGCAGCACATCAAGCGCGTTGATCTGTTCGGTGATGTTGGTGGCGGTGCCGGTGGCGCCCTCGATCTCGCCCTTCGGGCTGAGGATTGGCAGCGCGTTGAAGCGCATGTGGATATCGCGCCCGTCGCTGGAGGCCAGCCGGGTGATATGGTTTTTCCAGGCGTGGCCGCTGAGTAGGTTGCGCAGCGCCTTGAACTGGTTTTGCAGCTCATCGTCGGGGACGAACTCCAGCAGTGGGCGGCCGATCATCTCTTCTGCGTTCAAGCCAAGGATCGGCCAGGCGGAGTCGTTGATCTGGGTGAGGTAGCCCTTGCGGTCGATCGACCAGATCAGATCTTCAGAGGTCTCGAGCAGGTTACGGTAACGTTGCTCTGTGTGGCTGCGCTGGCGCTCTAGGATCATCCAGCGCCGATAGAGCAGCAGGCTCAGGATGCTGCTGAATATAAACAGTAGCAGTGCCTGGCCGGCGCTCCTGTCGAGTAGCGTCAGATCGGGCCGGGGTTGGGCGACGATGCGCCAGCCGATGTCTGGGATGGTGCTGTGGAGCGCCGGCACCGGGTCTGGGGCACCGCCATTGCCAGCCTCCAGCGGCGAGGCTGGTGGTAGCAGCTGCAGCTGATAGCCAGTCAGCTGTTCGTTGTTGATGATGCGGCAGAGTGGGCGGCAGAGGAAATGCACGGTAAGCACGCCGCTGCCTGCGCCTGAGCGATGCCAGGGCACCATGATCTCAAAGTTGTAGCGTTCGCCATTGCGCAATAGCAGGATCGGTTGCTGGCGTCCCAGGATGAACTGCTTCAGGGTATAGGTGTGTTGGTCATCGAGAAGTTCGTCACTATTGCCGGAGAGTGGTTTGCCGGCGCTATCGGTAAGCAGAAAGCTCTCCATGTCGGGGAATTGCAGCTGTAGTCGTTTGTGCAAGCGTTGGTGTTGTGGATCATTGACGTTTGTGACGGCAACTTCGGCCAACAAGGCCCGCTCCTGTTGGACGAACAGGGCTAGGTTGGCGTGGAAGTTACGCAGCTGTAGGGTGATCTCACGGGCGCCACTGCGGACCGCCTGTTGCGCGAGCTTTTGGCGGTGGGCATGGTGCTCTTGGTGCTCGTGCCAGACGTAGTAACTGAGCATTGAGGCGAGCATCAGTAGGGTGAGGATGACGAATTGAAAACTCGGCTGCTGCCTCAGATGATGCTGTGTCGACAAGGGGGTATCCTCCGCACCGGGCGGGGCTTCTGGCCCCAGCCCAGGTGCGAGACGCTGCGGTCCGATCTCATCCTGAGAGCCGTTTGTATTTGATTCGGTGTGGCTCGATTGCTGCTTCTCCGAGGCGGCGCTTCTTATCCTCCTCGTAGTCCTGGAAGTTGCCCTCAAACCAGACCGTCTGACCCTCATCTTCGAAGGCGAGGATGTGGGTGGCGATGCGGTCGAGGAACCAGCGGTCATGGCTGATCACTACCACGCAGCCGGGGAAGGCGAGCAGCGCCTCTTCCAGGGCGCGCAGGGTCTCCACGTCGAGGTCGTTGGTGGGCTCGTCGAGCAGCAGCAGGTTGCCGCCGCGCTGCAGCAGCTTCGCCAGGTGCAGGCGGTTGCGCTCACCGCCGGAGAGGTCGCCGACCCGCTTCTGCTGATCGCTGCCCCTGAAATTGAAGCGGCTCAGCCAGGCCCTGGAGTTGAACTCATAGCGTCCGACGGTGATGATGTCGCGGCCGTCGGAGATCTCTTCCCAGGCGGTCTTGCTGCCGTCCAGGGCGTCGCGGGATTGATCAACGTAGGCGATCTCGACACTCGGACCGATGCGCAGTTCGCCGCCATCGGGCTGCTCCTCGCCGGTGAGCATGCGGAACAGGGTGGTCTTGCCGGCGCCGTTGGGGCCGATGATGCCGACGATGCCGCCCCGTGGCAGATTGAAGCTAAGCTCATCGTAGAGCACTCGGTCGCCGTAGGCCTTCTTCAGCTGGTTGGCCTCGATCACCAGCTCGCCGAGGCGCTCGCCGGGCGGGATGTAGATCTCGTTGGTTTCGTTGCGGGCCTGGAACTCTTGGCTCTGCAACTCCTCGAAGCGTGCCAGACGTGCCTTGCTCTTGGCGTGGCGCCCCTTGGGGTTGGAGCGTACCCACTCCAGCTCGTGTTTCATGCTCTTGACCCGGGCCGCCTCGCTCTTCTGCTCCTGCTCCAGGCGCGCCTCCTTCTGCTCCAGCCAGGAGGAGTAGTTGCCCTCCCAGGGGATGCCGTAGCCCCGGTCCAACTCCAGGATCCAGCCCGCCACGTTGTCGAGGAAGTAGCGGTCATGGGTCACCGCTACCACGGTGCCGCTGTATTCGTGCAGGAAGCGCTCCAACCAGGCCACCGACTCGGCGTCGAGATGGTTGGTCGGCTCGTCCAGCAGCAGCATGTCGGGCTTCTCCAGCAGCAGCTTGCACAGTGCCACCCGCCGCCGCTCGCCGCCGGAGAGGGTGCTCACGTCGGCCTCCCAGGGCGGCAGCCGCAGCGCGTCGGCGGCGATCTCTAGCTGGCGCTCGATGTTGTGGCCGTCGCTGGTTTGGATGATGTTCTCCAGCTCCGCCTGCTCCTTGGCCAGGGCGTCGAAATCGGCATCGGGCTCGGCGTAGGCGGCGTAGACTTCATCGAGACGGGTTAGCGCCCGCTTCACCTCGCCCAGCGCCTCCTCCAGGTTGCCGCGCACATCTTTGCTCTCGTCGAGCTGAGGCTCCTGGGGCAGATAACCGATCCGGGTCCCCGGCTGGGGCCGCGCCTCCCCCTCGATATCGGTATCGATCCCGGCCATGATTCGCAGCAGGGTCGACTTGCCTGAGCCGTTGAGACCCAGCACGCCGATCTTGGCGCCAGGAAAGAAAGAGAGGGAGATATCGCGCAGGATCTCGCGCTTGGGCGGGACGATCTTGCCCACCCGGTTCATGGTGTAGATGTATTGGGCCATGGTCTCGGTCTTGGATTCCAGAAAAGAGAAAGGACAGGCGACGATTTTCGCACAAATCGGCGGCGGGCATCACCAGAGATGTAGGTTGGGGGGAGGAACAAATCCCAACTGGTGCCTGCCGCCAGCCACTCACCTGTAGGTCCGGCTTCAGCCGCACTTGTTTGTCCGGCTAAAGTCGCACCTACGAGGGTCCGATTATCCTTGTCACACCGCTCTGCGGTGTGGCGTACCTTAAGCATTCTTACCGAGGCCAGCTTGATCCTGCATGAGCTGTCGAGGCTGGACAAGGGGGAGATCATCCCGCTTCCCTCCGAGGAATCCGCAGCGGAGCTGGCGGGGATATCACCCAGTGGTGCACAGTGGTAATTTGCAGGCCTGCAGCAACTCATCGACCTCCTCCCGGGGTACCGGGTGCGAGTAGTAGAACCCCTGTCCCAACTGACAGCCCATGGCGGCTAGGGCCTGGGCCTGGGCCTCGGTTTCGATACCCTCGGCCACCACCTCCATTTGGAACCCATGGGCGATGCGGATAATGCTCGCCACCAGTGCGGACTGGGCGGTGTCATTCAGGAAACCAGCGACGAAACTGCGGTCGATCTTGAGCACCTGGGCTGGCAGGCGGTGGAGATAGGCCAGTGAGGAATAACCGGTTCCAAAGTCGTCCAGAGCGACCTTGAAGCCCATCCCACGCAGGCGATTCAGCACCTGTCCCGCGGATTCGGGGTCGCGCAGCAGTAGGCTCTCAGTGATCTCTAGACGAATCTGCTCCGGCCTCACTCCGGCCGCCTTAGTGGTAGACAACAGACAGTCCATGAAATCACCTTGGGCAAAATGCTTGCAGGAGAGGTTCACCGCCAGATGGAGACTATCCATGGTGTCTGTGGCAAAGCGGCTGCGCCAGTCCACTAGGGCCGCGCAGGCCTGCTCCAGCATGTGGCGGTCGATGTCGCGCACTATCCCGGCCTCTTCCGCGGCGGGAATGAATTCCCCCAGGGAGATTATGCCTCGCTCGGGGTGGCGCCAGCGCGCTAGTACCTCGAAGCCGAGGATGGTCCCGTCGGTCAAGTCCACGATGGGTTGGTACCAGGCCTCGATCTGGCCCTCGACAACGGCGGCCCGCAGGTCCTGCTCCAAGGTCAGGACTTGCTGTGCGGCACTGTGCATCCCCACATCAAAGATCACGGTACGCCCCGTGCCCTCGGCTTTGGCCTGGTACATCGCGGTGTCGGCGTCGCGCAGCAGGCCATCGGGGCTTAGCTCCAGGGTATCGGTGAAGGCGATACCGATACTGGTGGAGGTGGTCACCCTGCGTCCATCAAGATTAAACGACTCTTCCAAGGCACGATGGATACGCTCGGCGATATGGGTGACGGTGGCTGGGTTAGCGACCTCTTCCAGCAACACTGTGAACTCGTCCCCTCCTAGGCGCGCCACGGTGTCCTGGGGGCGGACGCAGCCTGCAATGCGTCGCGCCGCCTCGCTTAGCAGCCGGTCCCCATGATCGTGCCCCAAGGCATCATTGATGGTTTTGAAGCGATCCAGGTCGAGAAACATCACCGCCGAAAGGACTTCCCCTTGACCTCGTCCCCCCCCCAAATGATGGCGCAGGCGATCCAGGAACAGACTACGGTTGGGCAGGCCGGTCAGCTCATCGTAAAAGGCCTGGTGCTCCAGACTCTGGCGGGCGAGATGGCGCTCAATCAGATTGCCGAGGATGTCGGCCACCGAGGTTAGGAAGAGCTGCTCCTGCTGGTCCCGGACATGACCCTCGGCGATATAGAGAGTAAATACGCCAAGCAGGCGTTCGCCGCTGTGGATGGGCATGCAGTAGTGGCCGTGGGCAGTCATGTTGGGATAACGGGTCTCGTGGCGCTCGTCCACGCAACCCGCGAACACCAGCTCGCGCGTGCTTGCGGCCCGCCCGCAGAGGCAGTGGCCGAAGGAGATCTGGGCGCAGGCATCGAGCAAAACGGGGGCCAGCCCTACCTGTGCAGCCATGTGCAGGCTCTCAGTCTCGGGATCCGCCAGGAACACCGCCCCCCTGGGCTCCAGGTCGGCCAGGGAGCTACGCGTGGTCACCTCCAGGATGCGGTGCAGACGCGATTCGAAGGGCATCTCCGCGAGGGAGATCTCGAGGATATCGCCCAAGGTGCGCTCATTGTCCAGTTCGCGCTTCAGTTTGCCCTCCATGGCCACACGCTGCCGTGCCCATCGCCCGGTCAGGACGTAGCCCCAGATGCCTCCCCCCAGCCCGAGGAACCAGATCAGGCCATAACCCAGCCAGACGCCCATGCGCTGTCGGGCCATGATTGCCTGCAAGGGGTCCAGGGGCACCCTCACCGAGAGTCCACCGAGGATTTCGCCGGTCTTCACGCCCTGTCCTCGATGGCAGTCCAGGCACTCTGCCGAGGCGATGCGTGGTCGCAGTTCGCGCCACCAACGTTTGCCCTCCTCGACTACCATCTCCCCCCACTCCGATGCTCCGGAGCGAATGCGACGCAGGGCCTCTCGCTCCCAGGTGTCTGGGGCATTTTTTTCGGATAGGGGATCGATGGCGACGGCCCGCACCCGCACCCGGTCACGGCCCGGCGTCATCTCGTCTACCAACCTGATCAGGTAGGAGGAGTTCACCAGGGTGAGTGTTCCGCTATTTGGACCAGGGATGTCCCGGTAGGAGAGGTGGGCGAGGTAGGGGTTGGGCTCCACCCCCTTGGCCACGGGTACGTAGATCCCACCGACATGGGTTACGAAATAGCGCATGGCGGCCTGGGTTTCCAGTGCCGCTCGCGCCTGATTGCGCCCTTCGTCCAACAGAACCCCCCCCTGCTGCCACAGGTTCCAGGCCAGGGTCCCACCGAGCGCGAGGGTCCAGAGCATCGCTGCGGCGAAACCCAAGATACGGCGGCGTTTAGTGGAAACTCGTAAGGAAGGATCGTTGGTCATAATGTCGACTGCTCGGCTGGGCATCCCTTACTTTGACTGAATGTTATGAGCTAGCGGCATGGCGTGGCACGCAGCTCTCGAGACTCACAACCGCCCAGTGTGGATGATGAGGTATAGGATGTCCATTCCCAGAGATGAGTAGGGATTCAGGCACGAGTATTGATCAAAAGGGTCGATGAGATAATTGTCTCTCGCTTTTGTTGATGGTTAATACGCTTCCATCATGGTGCATTGTGACGCCGGTTAGGAAGTGGGGGGAGGCCATCTCATCGACTCCCTTACCCTGAAGCCTGACCTATAGGCGGGAGCGCCGTTTGTTGGTGGCCGACCCTGCCGTTATTTTGCCGGTCGTCCACGCATCTCTTGTCAATAAACCGGCATTGGCGGCCATGCTTTGTCTAACTCCATGACAAATCCACTAATTCTCTGCTGGCACTCATTTTGCATCTGGATTGTCGAAACAATCTTGGGGAGTGGGCAATGGCCAAAGATGCGGCAAAAGAGGATCTGGAGCTGGGCGATGAGAAGCCCGGCAAGAAGAAGCTGATCATCATCATCGCGGTGGCGACGGTATTGCTGTTGGGTGGTGGTGCGGCGGCCTATTTTCTGCTGATGGGTGATGAGGCGCCGACAGAGGAAGAGGTGGCGCAGGAGCAGGAACAGGCCAAGGAGGAGGAGCCTGCAGCGGAGGTCGAGAAGGGGCCGCCGCAGTATCACGCCCTCGATCCGGTGTTTGTCGTCAATCTTCCGGGCAAGCCGAGCCTGATACAGGTCGGCGTGACCGTGCGGGTGCGCAGCGACCAGATGGTCGAGTTTCTCAAGCATAACGACCCGATGATTCGCCACCACTTTCTTGACCTGCTTGGAGCGAAGGATGGCAAGGTGCTGAAGAACCGCGAGGCGAAGGAGGCGCTGCAGCGGGAGATGCTCGACAAGCTCAACGGCATCGTCAAGGAGCTGGATGGACCGGGCGAGGTCGAGGCCCTCTATTTCACCAACTTTGTGATGCAGTGATCTGATGAGTACCAACGATCTGCTCTCACAAGAAGAGATCGATGCCCTGCTACATGGCGTCGACAGCGGCGATGTGAGCACCGAGGCCGAGGTCGAGGTGGATGCTGGGGGGATCTCGAGTTACGACTTCGCCAGTCAAGACAGGATCGTGCGTGGGCGTCTTCCGACCCTGGAGATGATCAACGAGCGTTTTGCTCGCCACTTCCGCACCAGTCTTTTCAATATGCTGCGCCGCTCCGCAGATATCTCAGTCTCCGGGGTGCAGATGCAGAAGTTCTCCGAGTTCGTCCACAGCCTGTTTGTGCCGACCAGCCTGAACATCGTGCGCATGCGTCCGCTGC
>NZ_AFOC01000074.1:0-19497 GCF_000224455.1 endosymbiont of Riftia pachyptila (vent Ph05) | reverse complement strand
GGCTTTTTTTGTTGCCGGGGCCGGTGTTAAGGAGCCTGCTGGCGCTTACCAGTTCTCGGTGCTGCCCGGCACTTCCAGTGCGCCGTCACCATCAGTGTCCACTTCCAGGAAATATTGGGTGTTGCTGATGATGGTGACGCGGGCCATGGTGCCCAAGGCGCCGCCCAGCTGGATAATGCCTGAGGAGGGGTATTCGTCACCGTTGTTGATCAGGATGGGGCTGAGGGTAGTGATCTCCACAAAACCGTAGTCCGGATGGTAGTAACGGCCGGAGATAGTCAGGCTGGCGTAGGAGTAGTTGTTGGTGTAGGTGATGAGGTAGTTCTCGACCTTTTCGACCTGCCCGGTGCCATCGTTGAGCATCGCTACATTCATGACGATGGTGATCTGGTTGCCGGAGTAGCTGGCTTCGAGAGTGCCATTGAGGGTGACGCTGGTGCTGCCGATACTAGTGGCCAGGCTGCTGAAGGTCATCGCCACCTGCTGGAAGTTACCAGAAAAATCGACCGTGCCGGTGATTGAGAGTAGCCCATCGATGACGATGCCGTCCTGGTTGCAGGCTATGAAGTTGAAGTCACCCGAGACCGCGTTGGTGCTGTCGTCGATAATGAGGTTGTAGTTGATCGAGCCTTCATCTGTGCCTTCTTCGTTCTTACAAAAAACGGTAGCCGCGTCGGAGCGGGCCTGACGTTCGCTGCGCATCACCTGCTGCTGTCTGGCTGCTTCCAGGCCCCTCAGCAGGCTGCGGCTGACGCTCAGGTTGAGCGGAGCGCTGTCGCCTTGGCGAGAAGCAAAGCCAGTGCCGGTGCCTGCGCCTATTTGGGCGTTGCCAACGGTGCCTTCGACGATGGGTTTGGCGTTGTAGGTGTCCAGGGTTGCCTGACTCTCGTTCCCGGCATAGGCAATATCGGTTGTGGTGGAGCCGCCTCCGCCACAGCCTGCCAGCATGCTGATAAAAAGAGCGCTGGTGATCAGGGTAAAAATCTTATTCATCGCTCTGTCCTTGGGACGAATGGAGCTAAAATCTGGGGGAATTTTATGGTGGTTTTGTGAATTGCATCAAACACAAGTGGTAAAAATGTGAACCTCAACGCGCTCGCTTGAGGCTGTTTTTACCGAAGTCACTTGGCTTCAGGCCGCTGCGGAACTGGTACTTCTGCCAGGTCAGCAAGGTGCTCTTACCGGTCTGGTGGTTCTGCATGAACATCTCGTCGGCGCGCCAAAACTGTCCCAGATACTGTTGATAACCACGGAACTCTAAGGTCTTTAGCCGGCTGTTTTTACGGTCGTAGAAGTCGATCTTGAGCGGGATCATGCGTGCCTTGTCGATCCACACCTCCTGACGGGTATAGCCAGAGTTGGGATCCACCGGATCACGCTCGTTGACCAGGGTGTCGATATCCCCGAGCCGCTCCTCCCGCAGGAACTTGTAGCTGTACTTTTCCACCTCCTGAGAGGCAAGGTCTTCATAGGCAAACTCGCTACCCATGAAGGGGCCGGACTTGTTGCGCGAGTTGATCCGTTTGACCCGCTTCAGCGCTGGCAGGTAGAGCCATTGGTCATCCTGACCGGTTTTGTGGGAGTAGGTGAGTAGGGCAGTGCCTTTGACGTCCCGCGGGCGGTCGAAGATGATCAGAGTCTTGTCGCCATCGCCATCCACCTCCAGCACTTTGGTGCTCATGTGGCGCAGACTCTCCTCGCCGTGACGGTTGCGCAGTAGCATCGTCATGTCGGCGCGGAAGTCGTGAAAGCCGGTATCCCGTCGATCGACCTCAGTGGCGATCTCCAGGCCCTGCTGCTCCGGGGTCAGGGCAAAACCGCTTAGCGGTATCACCAGTAGTGGTAGCAGCAGGAGTATCGAGCGCTTCATGGTTTTTTACCTCCAAATAGCATCAATAAAGGGGGGAGAAAGAAAAAATCGGCGAGCAGGGCGAGGCCGATGGTGATCGCGGTCAGCAGCCCCATGCCGGAGTTCAGCTTGAAGTGGGAGAGGGCGAGGATGGAGAAGCCGATCATCAGCACCAGCGAGGTCACCCACAGGGCGGTGCCGACGGTGGCGAAGGCATGGCGCACTGCATCCTCGCTGTTCATGCCCTTCTCGCGGCGGGCGCGCAGAAACTTGCTGAGAAAGTGCACCGTGTCGTCGACCACTATACCGAGGGTCATGCCGCTGACCACCGACAGCGCCAGCCCCACTTCGCCCACCATCATCCCCCAGAGGCCGAAGGCCATGCCGATCGGCACCAGGTTGGGCAGCAGGCTGAGGACGCCAATGCGCAGCGAGCGTAGCGCGATGATCAGGATCGCAGAGATCAGCACCAGGGCGACGGTGGTGCCCTTTAGCATCGCCTTGATGTTGCGGTTGCCGATGTGGGCAAACATCATGGTGGGACTGGCGCCGTCGCTCTGCATCTCGGGGGCGTTTTCTGTCAACCACTGCTGGGCCCGTGCCTCTAGATCCAGCAACTCCTGGGTGGAGATGCTCTGCAGGGTGACGCTGAAGCGGGTGGCCGATTTTTTGACGTTGATTTGGTTGTTCAGGTCGAGGCCGAACGGCAGTGAGAACTCGTACAGCAGTAGATACTGGGCGGAGAGATCGCGCTGCTCGGGCAACCGGTACCAGCTGTCGTCATCCCCGTGCATGTTGCGGTTGAGGCGCTTCATGATGTCGGTGATGGTGTTGACGTGCAGCACCTCGGGCTGGGCGCGATACCAGTCGGCGAAGGCCTCCACCCGGCGCAGAAAAGTTGGGTCGCTGACGCCGCCGTTCTCCCCCGAGTCGAGGGAGTACTCGATCAGGTAGATGCCGGTGAGGTTTTCAACAGTGTAGTCGGTGGCGGCGCGGAACTCGATCGATTCGTCGAAGTAGCGTACAAAGCGGTCATCGAGCCGGTTGTTGGGGATCTGCGAGATCAGCAGCAGGACCAGGCCACCCATCAGCCACAGCAGCATCTGCTTGTGGCGGATGACGAACTCCGCCAATTTCAGCATCGCAACCCCACCGCGGGTCTCCTGACGAACTGCCCGGGTTGGCAGGATCATCACCATCGCCGGCAGCAGTGTAATCGAGAGCAGAAAGGCGAGTGTCACGCCCATTGCCGCCATGTTGCCGAGGTCGCGGAACGGCGGCGCATCGCTGAAATTGAGGCTCATGAAGCCGATGGCGGTGGTCAGCGAGGTGAGAAATATCGGTCCGAGGTTGATGCGCAGGCTCTCCAGTAGCGCGGCGCGTTTCTCCATCCCCTCGCGCATGCCGTGCAAGAAATTGACCAGGATATGCACGCAGTCGGCGATTGCCAGGGTCATGATGACCACCGGCACTGCGGTGGTGGGAGGCGACATGCGGATGCCGATCCAGCCGGTCAGCCCCATGGTACCGATGATGGTAAAGAGGATCACTAGCAGGGTCGAGAGGGTGCCCGGTACGGAATGGAGCATCAGCACCAGGGTGATAATGACCACCCCAAACATCAGCGGATAGAGTTGTTTGACATCGTTTTTCGAGGCGGTTGGAAAGGCGTTGTTCATGATCACCATGCCGGTGAGATCGATGCGGATGTCGGGAAATTTTGCCTCGATCTCCTGCTTCAGCACCTCAGCCGCCTGCGCCACCTCCGGCACCTCTGAGAGCTTCTTGCCGGGCAGCTGGATGGTGACGTTGACGCCGGTGACATGGGCGCTGGGGGAGATCAGCCGGTTTACCAGCAGCGGATCGCTGACTGCAATCTGACGCTTCTGCTCGAGCGCTGCATCGGAGAGGTTTGCTGCATCGAGCACCAGATCCTCCACCACCAGGTCGTCGCCCTCGGCAAAGGTATGTTGAAAGTTGGTGATCGAATCGACCCGCAGCGAGTAGGGGATCTGCCAGGCCTGGGTGGTCAGTTCCTGCACCGCCGCCAGGGTCTCACGGGAGAAGACCCGGCCATCTGTCGGGGTGACTACAAACAGTACGTTGTCATTTTTTGCGTAGGTGTTCTGCAGCTTCTCGAAGGCCTGCAGCTGCGGATTATCCTCGCTGAAAAACATCCGGTAGTCGTTGCTGAACTCAAGCTGTCGAACCCCCGCACCGAGCAGCAGGAGAGACAGCAGGGTGAGCAGGACCACCAGATATTTGTTTGTCAGAACCCACTGAAAGAGTCGTTCGTACATGCTGTTGTTTATTCCTTGTTCTTGGTTGAGTGGCGGACGCTTCGCGCTGTAACACCGCATCTCTGCGTGATTGCGTCCGGACCACCGCAGGCGCCGGCCTGTCGGCCATAGGGTTTGCCACCCCTGTTGTTGTGCCTGTGTCCGGACTGGCGCCGGAGGAATCAACGCCACGCAGACTAAACCAATCTTCCTAAAGATGCAGCAGGATGAGGAAAAATCCTACAAAGAAACGAGAGGTTCTCACCCTTGTCGCTGTTAGGGGATTGTCTCCGCCAGCGATTGCTGATCTCTATAACTTTCGGAATGGTGACCTGCATCACATTAGACCCTATACTGACGCATCATTTTTAGCCCAGCGGAGAAATGCATGTCCTTGCCCGATCAGATGGACGCGCTCGAGCGCGGTGATCATGGCAACTCCACCAAGGAGTTTTTGGCCTACTGTGAAGCGGAGCGAGAGCGCCGCATCAACTCCGGCAAGGAGTTTGATGAAGAGAGTTTCAACCAGGCGATGGATCTGGTGCTGCGCAAACTTAAGGTGCTGGAAGAGGAGGGCTGGACATGATCATCCACGCTATCTCCGCCAGAAACGTACTCAAATATGCCAGCCTTGAGCTGAAGGACCTGCCGGCCAACGGTCTGATCGCGATCACCGGGTCCAACGAATCGGGTAAGAGCACGATCGGTGAGACAGTCTGTTTCGCCCTGTTCGGACGCACCTTCTCCCTCGAAAGCGACGATCTCGGCAAGGTCATCCGCTGGGGGCAGACGCACTGTTCGGCAGAACTGGAGTTTAGCGTAAAAGATGGCGTGCGCTACCGCATCTCGCGTTTTCTCGATGACAAGGGCAACCACAGCGCGCGGTTGAAGCGGGCCGAGGCGGGCGACGATGAAGAACCGCTGGCGCTGGGAATGGAGGCGGTTGCCGACCGACTCTACGGACTGATCGGCTACGAATACGACGAGTTCATCGAATCCTTCTATCTTGCCCAGCGCGAGATCACCACGCCTCACCCACACAGCCACGCGCTCAAGACCATGGCCGGCCTGGTGACCCTGGAATATTGTGTCGAAAGCTTCAACAGTGACCTCGAGCAGGGGGCGGTGCTGGTCAAAGAGACCGGCGAGGAGATAGCACAGCTTCAGGAGCAGATCGACGAAGTCGGGCTTGACCGTGCTGTCCTCCCCGGCCTGGAACTGCATCGCAGCGAACTGCTGCAACAGGTGGAGCAGCGCAACCAGGCACTTGAATCCCTCGACCAGGCATCCATCGAGTACCAGGAGGCCTATACCCAACGACAAAAGGCCATCGGCAGTCGTGGTCGGGCCGGTTTTCTGCGTCTATTGTCGCTGCTCGCAGCGCTACTCGCCGGAGGCCTCTGGTGGCTGCTGGTGCAGCAGCCTGAACTGGCAATCTCACAACAGATTGCTGAGTTGATCGCCAGTAACAGTCCGCTGCACGATACCGGGATGATGGCCTATGCCCACTACGTCGGCGCCGGTTTTGCGCTGCTGTTTCTGCTCTTTTGGGTGCGTCGCAGCAGTCTGAACAGACGCATCCAGTCACTGCAACAGGCGGCGGAGGTACTCTCCGATAAGCTGCACGGGCTCGATGATTTGCCCCTTTTGAGCAGACTGACGGACGCGCATGAAGAAGGGGATCCCGCTATCCCAGCGATTGAGCCGGGGGATAGAGAGTCTCTTGCTCGGCGGGTGCGTGGATTCGAGGCGGATATCGCCGAGGCGCGCGACGGGGTTGCTGTAGAGCAGGCCCAGCTACGCAGCGAGATCGAGCTGGCCCAGCTCGATATTCAGCGGCTCGATACAGATATCGCCGCTGAGCAGGAGCGTCTCGACAAGGCTGATGGGCTGGAGTCGATCCGCGAGAGTCTGCAGGTAAAGGTCGAGGATAATCAGCGCAATATGGACCTTTGCGAGTTGGCCAATGGGCTGCTCTCCGGCGCGATTCGCGAGGTCTCCTATCATTTCAATCTCAAGCTTCGCCAGCTGGTGGGCAAGAGCCTGCCACTGTTCACTGAAAACCGCTACGAACACCTCAAGATCGACGATGATCTGACGGTGCGTGCTTTCTCCAGCGAGAAGGCCGACTTCATGGACCTGGATGAGATCTCCAGTGGCACCCAGCGGCAGATTATGCTGGCGGTGCGGTTGGCGCTCTCCCAGGAGTTGGTCGAGCGGGCGGTGGGCGCGGAGCAGTTCCTGTTCCTCGACGAGCCCTTCGCCTTCTTCGATCAGCGCCGTACCCGCAGTGCGATGACGGTGCTGCCGACGGTGAGCAACGACCTGACCCAAATCTGGATCATCGGTCAGGAGTTTCCAAAGGATGTGCATTTTGACCTGCACATCGAGTGCGACAGGGAGTTTCAGACTATCCCGGCTGCGGCCGAATGAGTTGCGTTCGTCCCCATCGCTGGAGCAACTAGAGGAGCAACAGTGCGCCGACTCTTCTTTCTGATGCCGAACCTGGAGTCCTGCCGCCAAGTGGTTGCGGAACTCGAAGATGAGGGGGTGCCAGAGCATCATCTGCATGCCATCGCCAGTCTCGATCAGTCCCTTGATGGGCTACCGGAGGCTGGAGTGCTGCAGAAGACCGAGCTGGCTCACGGTCTGGAGTGGGGTGCCGGATTGGGCGGAGTCGCCGGCATGCTCGGCGGTCTGTTGGCGGTGAGTTTTCCGCCGGCTGGACTGGTGTTGGGTGGCGGTGCCCTGCTGGTAGGGGCGGCGGCTGGCGCCGGTTTTGGCGCAGTGGTTTCGGCGCTGCTCTCCAGTCACGAACACAATCACGATCTGGATGCCTTTCAGCGGGCCATCGAAGCAGGAGAGATCCTGTTGATGGTGGATATCCCCAGGCAACGTGTCGACAAGATCAGGGAGCTGATACTCAACCATCACCCCGAGGCACACATCGGGGTTGCCAAGCTCCCCGCTTGATGAACGGTAGGTGGTTTTGCTGCCCGCAGAGCACTGACGGCTGCGAGCATTCGCCTGATGTCTGAACTCCCCATAGAAAGCGTGATCGATGCTCTGCAGTGCTGCCTCGCCGATGGCAGTCGCGCAGTCCTCTCCGCTCCACCCGGTTCCGGCAAGACTACCCTGGTGCCGCTGCGCCTGCTCGACGAGCCCTGGCTGGCGGGGCAGAAGATCCTGTTGCTCGAACCCCGCCGTCTGGCCGCCCGGGCTGCCGCCGCGCGGATGGCGGATCTGCTGGGGGAGCGAGTCGGTGAGACGGTCGGATACCGCATCCACCTCGATACCAAGGTATCGCGCCGAACTCGCATCGAGGTGGTCACCGAAGGGGTGCTGACCCGCCTGCTGCAGCGTGACCCCGAGCTGTCGGGGATCGGACTGCTGATCTTCGATGAATTCCATGAACGCAGCCTGCATGCGGATCTCTCTCTGGCGCTGGCGCTGGATGTGCAAGGGGCGCTACGGGAAGAACTGCGGCTGCTGGTGATGTCGGCCACCCTCGATGCGACGGCGGTCTCGGAACTACTCGAGGGCGCGCCGCTGGTGGTCGGCGAAGGAACCTGCTACCCGGTAGAGCTCCACTATCTTGGCGATCCTCCCCGTGGCCGTCGCATTGCGGAGGCGGTTGCCGCCGCAGTGCTGCAGCTGTTGCCGCAGGAGTCGGGAGACCTGCTGCTGTTTCTGCCTGGTATCGGTGAGATTCGCCGGACCCTTTTGCTACTGCAGCAGCGCTTGGGAAGTGACTCTGAGGTGATGCTCTGTCCCCTCTATGGTGATCTCGATCGCGCCGCCCAGGATCGGGCGATCCAGCCGGATCCAGGGGGACGTCAGCGGGTTGTGCTGGCTACCTCCATTGCCGAGACCTCACTCACCATCGAGGGGGTCAGCGCGGTGCTCGACAGTGGTTACTCGCGGCGGCCGCGGTTCCTGCCAGGGCTGGGTCTGACCCGGCTGGAGACCCTGCCGGTCTCCCGCGCGGCGGCGGATCAGCGTGCCGGGCGGGCAGGGCGGCTTGGGCCGGGGCGCTGCTATCGGCTGTGGAGCGAGTCACGCCACGCCAGCCTGCCGGCGCAGCATCTGGCAGAGATCCGCGAGGCTGATCTGGCACCGCTGGCAATGGAGCTGGCGCAGTGGGGCATACAGGCCCCAGACGATCTGCGCTGGCTCGATCCGCCTCCGGCTGCGGCTTATGCTCAGGCCCGCGATCTGCTGATCCGGCTAGGGGTGCTGGACCGGCAAGGTCGTCTGACTGCGATCGGCAAGCAGATGGCAGCCCTGCCATTGCACCCGCGCCTCGCCCATATGGTGCTCTGTGCGGGTTCGCCGGCGGATCGCAGTCTTGCCTGTGATCTGGCGGCGTTGTTGAGCGAGCGGGATCTGCTGCGTACCGGGGCCGGGGCGCGCCAGGTGGATGTGGATCTGCGTCTGGCACTGCTCGAACAGTGGCGTCGACGGCATCGGAAAGGGGCAGAGCTGGACGTGGCGGCCAGCAGTCGGGTCGACCGGAGCAGCCGCCATTGGCAGCGGTTGTTGGGTGAGTGGCGCGGCATGCAGAGCGCCGGGGTGAGCGGCACTGCCGCACTGCTGGCGATGGCCTATCCTGACCGGATTGCGCAACGCACCGCTCATGGGCGCTTCCGGCTGACATCTGGGCGTGGCGCGCTGCTGAGTGAGAATGATCCGCTGGCCGCTGCCCCGTTTATTGTGGCGGCACAGCTCGATGCTGGTCGAACCGAGGGGCGGGTGATGCTGGCCGCGGAGATTGCTGAGGCGAAGATCCGCGCCCTTCCCGGTGTTGAGCTGGAGCTGCGGGAACGGATCGAGTGGGATGCCGCGCAGCAGGCGGTTGTCTGCACAGAGGAGGAGTGTCTGGGGGCGCTGGTGCTCTCTATGCGGGTGCTGGAACGGCCCGATGCCGAGGCGGTGCGCCGCGCGATGCTGGAGGGGATCCGTCAGCTGGGATTGGCTGCGTTACCCTGGAATGACAAGTTGCGGCAGTGGCTGGCCAGGGTCGACTGCCTGCGTGCTGCTGCGCCGAATCAAGAGTGGCCCGACCTCTCGGAAGCCCGGCTTGTTGCGACCCTTGAAGTCTGGCTGGCGCCCTGGCTGGATGGGATCTCACGGCGTTCTCAGCTGCAAAAGATCGATCTGCACGGGGCCCTGTTGAGCCTGCTCAGTTGGGATCAGCAGAGGGAACTCGATCGGTTGGCACCAACCCACCTCCAGGTGCCGAGTGGTTCGCGTATTCCGCTGTACTACGAGGTGGGAAAGGCGCCGGTGTTGGCGGTGCGTCTGCAGGAGATGTTTGGGCTGGGTGAAACGCCGTCACTCTGTGGTGGGCGGGTTCAGCTGATGCTGCATCTGCTCTCGCCCGCGCAGCGTCCGATTCAGGTAACCCAGGATCTGCGGGGCTTCTGGGAACGTACCTATGCCGAGGTCAAGAAGGAGTTGAAGGGACGCTACCCGAAACACTACTGGCCCGATGATCCCTGGTCGGCAGCAGCAACAGCGCGTGCGAAACCGCGGCGTAGTCGCTAATCGCCAGGGTTCTGACGGCTGAGTTGCTGCTCCAGCTGGCGCAGTTGCGCATGGGTGTTGACGTTGGTGAAACGCTTAGGGCAGTCGGAGAAGTCGGCCTGAGCCAGCTTCTGGGTTTTGAACCAGCGGTAGACGGCACGTCCGCCCTGATTGAAGTAGTCGGCCATGGCCGGCTGGACTCTGCGCCTGATCAGTGAGATGACCGGGTGCAGACGCTCGCCATCATGCGGGCAACAAAGATCGGCAGTTTGCGCCTCGAGGCATTGTAGCAGGCGCGTGGCAAGATCCCGGGGCAGCAGGGGAGTGTCGCAGGGGACAGTCAGGATCATTTCGCTGTCACAGGCATCGAAGGCGGCCAGCATGCCAGCAAGTGGCCCTGCATAGTCCTGGATTGAGTCGGGGAAGACCGGGAAGCCGAGCGCGCGGTAGTGCTCTAGATTGCGGTTGGCGCTGATGATCAGGTGATCGGCCTGCTGCTCGATAGCTTCGATGACGTGGTCGATCAGGCGTTGGCCATGCATCATTTGCAGGCCTTTGTCATTGCCGCCCATGCGGCTTGCCTGGCCGCCGGCGAGAATAACGGCTGTGATGGCGTAAGTGTTACCCATTTTTTTTAATTTGGCTATGCGGCGCTGGCGTGATGGTACTGGGTTTGTGTGAATAGATGATACATGTTCCAGAAATCCATTTTGATTCGAGTTCGCGTATAAATAATTGTTTTATTCCGCCGCCATAGTGGGGTAATGAATCTAGCATCGGTTGACCTACTATTCGTAGGTGCTTTGGCAAAGGTAAATTTTTAACAAACGGCAGCAGACTGCCATATAGAGACCAAAAAGGAGAGATCACAATGAGCAATGTTGTACCGGTACGTCGTTTCAACACCACCTTCGATCATGTCAATGTCGATTACGACTGGGAGTATAAGGCGGTCTGGGTCAATCTGAAATATCCTGGCCGTCCCTGCATGACCCGTGCCCTTTTGCACGATGTGGATCAGGTACAGCGAGAGGTCAAAGAGCTGGCTGAGCAGGGATATAAAAACGGTGACGAAAACCGGATGCGCTATCAGGTGCTAACCTCTTCACTGCCAGGGGTGTTCAATCTCGGCGGCGATCTGGCTCATTTTATCGATCTGATCAAGCGCAGAGATCGTCAGGGACTGCTCGACTACGCAACCTCCTGCATCGATATCCTCTTCCCCTCTTCGCAGGGCTACGGCATCCCCTTTACCACCATCACGCTGGTTCAGGGGGAGGCGCTGGGCGGTGGCTTTGAAGCAGCCCTCTCAAGCAATGTGTTGGTGGCTGAGGAGGGAGCCACTTTTGGATTCCCCGAGACGGTGTTCGGCATGTTTCCGGGAATGGGGGCGCTCAGTTTTCTCTCCCGTAAACTGGCACCAGCCTTGGCGAAGCGGATTGTTGCCTCCGGCAAGGTCTATTCGGCTGCCGAACTCTATGAAATGGGGGTGGTGGATGTGTTGGCCCCGGCGGGTGAGGGGCGTCAGGCAGTGATCAACTATATCCGCCATCAGCAGACCCGGGAGAATGGCTTTGTCTGCCTCGACAAGGTGATGGACCAGATCAATCCGGTGACCTACCAGGAGTTGATGAACATCACTACCCTGTGGGTTGATGCTGCACTGGATCTGACTGATAAAAACCTGCGCCTGATGAGCTATCTGGTGAATGCTCAGGAGCGTCGCTGGAATGCCGAGGAGGAGACAACCCAGCAGGTGGCGGGTTAAGGGGTGTTGCTTTTGCGGGCCTGTTTTTCGATCTGCTTCTGCAGTGCGGAGAGGGCTTCCTGGAAGTTCGCTTCGATATCAGCGAGGTAGTTTGTGCCCCAGTGCTCGAAGGCGTTGGCTTCGATCTTGTTGGCCCGGCTTGCTGTTGTCATCAGTTTGATCAGGCCGAGGTTGGCGGCGCTACCTTTTAATGCATGGGCCTGATCACGGTAGAGCTCGATATCGTTGTTGGTCAGGGCTCCGTGCATGAGCTGAATGATCTCCGCACCGTCGCGTTTGAAGTTGTCGAGCAGTCGTTGCAGAAAGCTGCCATCGGTATTCAGCGCGATGAGCTCCTGCAGGATCTGCTGATCGACCAGCGGTGTATGGCTGCCTATGTTTTTTTTATCAACTCGTGTCAACATGTCGGTGCTGCGCTGCTCATTGCTTTGTATAGTGGTGGCGCTGCGTATGGTATTGAGGAGTTTGGCTGATGAGATGGGTTTGGTGAGGAAGAATCTGATCCCAGCCTCACTGCACTTCTCTCGGGCCTCGGGAGTTGCATCGGCGGTAAGCATGATGAATGGGGGTTCGTTTGCAGAAGCATGGGCAAAACGGTAGAGCTTGAAGGCTTCAAGCCCACTCAGGACGGGCATGTTCATATCGAGGATAACAACATCAAATGACTCTTTTTCGAGGGCCTCGAGCACTTTCGCGCCATTGGTGACCAGCTCGCAATCGTGTCCGGCGTTCTCCAGCATGCGCCCTATCACCATGCGATTGGTCGCTTTGTCCTCTCCGACCAGTATGCGGACACGCGGATTGAGCGCGTTTTCGTTTGAGACCTGATTGGCCAGATGAATGACATCTTCACTGCCATACTGCTCGGTTTGTGAGGCGTGCAGGGCGTTAAACAGGAGCGCCTTGTCGAGGGGCGAGCCCAGGGTGTAGATCTGGTTGTCCTTGTCGCCGAGTGGATTGAGTGGTGCATTGGGGGGGTAGATCACAAGAATGGTGAGCGCGGACAGGGCAAACTTTTCGCGCAATGATTCGAGTACGATCCGTACATGTCGGGTGATGCTTACCTGATCAATGATCAGTACCTCAAACGTTTCATTCTTCTCAAAACTGTCACTCAGATGCTGGATTAGTTCCGAAGTGGTGTAGACATCCTGATAAGCGATGGACCATTCGTCGAGATACTGGGCAACTTCAGTGTGAGTGGCTTGATGCGGGCACATGCGCAGGACGTTGCAGCTTGCGAGGCTCTTATCCTGCACCTCGATTATGCTTTGGGAATCCTCTTTGAACTCGATGTCAAACCAGAAAACAGAGCCGAGCCCAGGGGTGCTTTGCACCCCGATTCGCCCCCCCATCAACTCAACCAACTGTTTGGCGATTGAGGTTCCAAGGCCGGTGCCGCCGAAGCGTCGCGTAGTGCTTTCGTCCGCCTGACTAAATTTTTGGAAGATGGCGTCCTGTTTCTCCTTCGGGATACCGATGCCGCTGTCGATGACTTCAAAACGAATCAGTGCCCGTCCCTGCTGGCTGCGCAGCAGATTGCAGTGTAATTCGATACTTCCTTTGGGAGTGAATTTGATGGCATTGCCAAGCAGGTTGATTAGTATCTGTCGCAAGTGGTGTGGATCGCCGATCAGTTTGTAGGGAGTATCCAGACCGATCTGGCTGTTCAGCCGTAGGGATTTCTGCGTGGCATGGGACTTGAGCATGCGTAGGGTGCCGTGGATCAGGGCATAGAGATCGAAGGGCGTACGCTCGATGGTTAGTTTGCCGGCCTCGATCTTGGATATGTCGAGGATGTCCTCAATCAGATGGAGTAGGGTCTCGCCGGATGTCTGAATGGTTTCAACATACTCTTTGGCGGCGCTATCCAGATCGCAGGTGCGCAGCAGCTCGCCGGTACCGATGATGCCGTTGAGAGGTGTCCTTATCTCATGGCTCATGCGGGCGAGGAAATCACTCTTTGCGCGATTGGCGTCCTCGGCCCTTTTCTGTTCCTGTTTGAAGCGGCGGATGAATACAGTGGCGTATCCTGGGAGAATGAAAAACGAGAGCAGCAGTCCGACACCAAAGAGGGGGTGTTCAAGCCAGAATGTGTTGTTTGCTAGGACATAGCCGAAGCCGGTAACCGAAAGGACAACTGACAGGTAGAGATAGCGCTCGCCATAGCGGAAGGCGTTGCCGAAAGTAACCCAGAGATAAACCCATACCCATGGGGCCAGCAGGTTGCCGGTGAAAGATGAGACCAGGCTGAAACCCCAGATATCACTGATGATACCGATAATGCGTCTGGGCTGGGAGATCCGGGAGGAGACCCTGATCGACAGGTAGATCAGCGAGGAGAAGACGAGAAACCCGGCAACCAGCTGGATGGTAAGTGCACCTGGATCGCCAACGGAGAGATCAGACGGAGAAGTCAGCAGCAGATAGAAGAGAACGGCGGCAGAGAGTACAATTCTGACAAGCGCCTGTTCGCGCTCGGAGATGAGCGACTTTTCCAAATCATCAGGCATTTTTCCTTGTTGGCGCATCGCTTGATGTCATCTGGTTTGATATCTAAACATGCAGATAGGTCCCCTCTGGAGCCGGTCTTTCCACCCCGATCGCTGGATTTTCGGCACCTTGGGCGAAAAAGACAAAAAACTGCCGCGTCATGATAGCTGAAATTCTGACTCCATTGTGAGAAGGGGGGCGAGTTTTGCTTTCTGGTTCACAGGTTCTTGCCTATAATCCCTCTCCGTCAGACATTGTGAGTCTGGGAAAGGTCGGGTCAACAAATAACAAAAGGTGTTCAGCCTCATGTCAATCGAGTCCGTTGTTATCGAAGCCATCGCAAAACAGAAACAGCTGAGTCTGGATGCGATTTCGCTGGATTCAAAACTGCAGGATCTTGGTGTCTCCTCTCTGGACGCGATTACAATCGTCTACGAAGTTGAAGAGGCCTTCGATGTCGAGGTGCCTAATGATGCGCTCGAGCGTCTGGATCGCGTTAAGGATATTGTAGAAGGTGTTAGTCGGTTGCTGTCCAAAGATACGGTAGGTTGATGAGGCGGGTTCTCATAACCGGCCTGGGAGTGGTCTCCCCGCTGGGAAACGATATTGGATCTGTGAGTGCCAGTTTGCGCAGTGGCGCCAGCGGCATTCACAGGCTGAGACGTATTGACACTGCAGATCTTAAGGTGCAGATCGGTGCGGAGGTAGATGATACAGTCTTTGCCGATCCTGACAGTGACCTGAATTATTCGCATCTGGACAGATTTTCCAAATTTGCCGTCAAGGCGGCTGCTGAGGCACTGCTCGATTCAAAACTGCCCCCGGAGGCGTTTGAGAGGATGGCGGCAATCATCGGTACCGGTTGCGGCGGCAAGGAGACCGATGAGGAGACATACTGCAGACTCTACAAGGAGGGTAAGTTACGGGCCCATCCGATTACCATTCCCAAAGGGATGCCGAGCGCTGCGGCCAGCCAGGTGAGCATGCAGTTTGGTATCCGTGGTCCAGTCTTTTCCGTGACCAGTGCCTGCTCTTCTTCAGCCCATGCCATCGCCCAGGGGGTGATGATGATCCGCTCAGGGATGGCCGATGTGGTGATTGCTGGTGGAACCGACGCCCCCTTTACCTTCGGTCTGCTGAAAGCGTGGGAGGCCCTGCGCGTGCTTTCCCGGGATACCTGCCGTCCATTTTCTGAAGATCGTTCAGGACTGGTGCTTGGAGAGGGGGCCGGCATGTTGGTGCTGGAGTCTGAATCCCATGCGCTGGCCCGGGGGGCACAGGTACATGCAGAGCTTGCTGGTATCGGGATGAGCTCCGATGCCTCCCATATCACTGATCCTTCTGTGGACGGGGCAGTACGGGCAATGCGGCTGTGTTTACAGGATGCTGGAGTTTCTGCCGATCAGGTGGACTATATCAACGCCCATGGCACCGCGACCAAGGCCAATGATGTGAGTGAAACTGCGGCAATTCGCAAGGTGTTTGGCGCGCATGCAGAGAAGCTCAAAGTCAGTTCGACCAAGTCGATGCATGGCCATGCGCTGGGTGCTGCCGGAGGGATTGAGCTGGTCTCGACAGTGCTGGCTATGCAGCAGGGGTTTGTACCTCCAACGATCAATTTTACCCGGCCAGGAGAGGGGTGTGACCTCGACTATGTGGTGAATGCTGCTGAGCCGATGGAGTTCGACTTGGCCCTATCTAACTCCTTTGCCTTTGGTGGATTGAATGCTGTATTGGCAGTTCGCCGGTTTCAGGATTAAAGCCTTGTCTGGAACTGTAGGATGCGGCCCTGATCTCTTTTTCTCGGATCAGTCTGGCGCATCCGGCTTGCGATAGAGAAACTGACCGTTGCCGAATATTTCGCCATTCATCGGGGCGAAACAGGCCTTGCTCAGAGAAAAATAGTCGTTCCAGTAGCGGATCGCTTCCGCATCGAACCCATCCTGCTGTAACACATCGATATGTTCCCAGAAGCGGCGGTGCCACTCGTCGAGGGTATGCCAGTAGTTCATGCCATTGATGAACCAATGGTTTTCCAAGTTTAGATGTTCTGTCTGCTGGGCCAGGACCTGATAGGGCCAGATACGCCCTCCTGGAAAATATTTATCAATCAGGGTGTTGCTGGATGAGAGAAAACGTGTGATTGGTTGCTTTGATACGATCAGATGGTGGAAGCTTGCACCGCCGGGTTTTAGGAAGCGGGTGATGCGGGCAAACAGTTGCTGCAGATTTTTAGCATGCTCCAGCACACCGATCGAAGTAACGAGGTCGTACTCAGCGATGCCCAGCTCTTCATCGGAGAGCTGATCGAGTTCCGCATTGATCAGCTTGAGCCCTGCCGCAGCAAAGGGATGATCGGGATTGCCGGCCTGCCGTCGGATATAGTCGGCTTGGGTTCGGCTCGCCGTCACTGATGTAATGTTGAGCTTTGGAAATCGCTCCAGCAGGTAGTGTTCAAAAGAACCAAAGCCGCAGCCGATGTTGAGGACTCGCTCGTCGCCCTGGATATTACATCGCTCACAGATCCGCTTAAATTTCTGCGTCTGGGCCTCCTCCAGAGATAACTGGCTTGCCTGTGCTGCGTCACCCGTCTCATCGAAATAGGCCATGGAATAGGCGAGATATTTCCGGTCCAGGAAATTGCTGAAGAGGGTCTCTGATTCGTTGTAGTGCTGCTCCATCAGTTGCTCGGTGACCTCCCAGGTGGGGCCTTCACTGGCGCACTGAATGAACGGCTCAAGTGCATCGGGGGATGTCGGCTGTTGAGCATATTCTCGAGAGAAGAAGCGGGTGAGGCGGGACTCGAGGGTAGCAAGCTCCTCTGATCCATAAGGGTGTATCGGAGTGTCGATGTGGAAGCCTTCCGTGTGAGTTGGATTTAGCTGGTACGCACCGTTCAGGAGCGCCGGGAAGCCGAATTCTCTCTCTCCGAGAGGTACTCTGTAAAGCGTGTACTGGTGAGCGCATAAACAGATTTCATCTGCTCCAGTAGTCCGGGGGCCTTTTCATCAAAACTCTTGTCGTCGATTCGTGTGGCACTGAGGCTCATCTCATAGAGCGCAAAGGCTCCTAAATGGCCTGCGCTATCAACTAGCAGATGGGCATGGTAGCGAAATGCGGGGGCGTCGCCTGTATTGAGGGTCGTCTCCATCTGCTCCAGAATCTGGTTGCTTTCGAGGGTAAAGCGGTTTACCAGATCGGCAATAAAATCGGGCGCATTGCCAAGATTTTCCAAGTTGTCGAGGACCAGAGTGTCCAGGATCTCCGGATTGTGAAAACGGGTTGTGGCCTGACCTGGCCGCTCCTCGATGAGTGCTGAGTTGTCTGACTCCGGTTCTCCGGCAAGGATGGTCTCAGTGAGCACTTTGAGAAATTCATGGGACTCGATGGGCTTGAACATACAGGCGTCAGCTCTGACCTGTTCACACTCTCTTACAGTATCTGGAGTGTTCTGTTCACTGATGACGATGAACGGCATCCAGCGGGTGACAGAGCGGGTGAAGTGGTGGAGTTTGATGACCTGGATGCCGCTCATTACGGGCATTGCCATATTGACTATGGCCAGGTCAAAGTGGTGGCTCTCGAGAGCATCGAGCGCCTGTTCCCCATTCTCCACTGTATAAACTTTATGACCGGCGCGTTTCAGGATGCGCTCCATCAGATTGCGGTCACTGGCGTTGCTTTCAGCCAGGAGAATGTCTTGTGGTGGCAGCACGGGCTGTTGTTGTTTGTGCAGTCGCCCCAGCAGGCTGGTGATCTGTGTGCGTTCGTCGCTGATACCGTGTTGCGAGCGTATTGCTGCAAACAGCAATGATTTGTTCAGTGGTGTCTCCAGGATATGGGTGTAGCCGGAGGCGGAGAGACGTTCCCGGTAGCTTTCAGGTTGACGGGGGCCGATATAGATCAGAATTAGTCCAAAAAGCCTGGGTTCCTGGTCGATCGCTGTAGAGATCTGGATCGGGTCCACATCAAGATGGCGTTGGTCGACGATCATTACGCTGAAAGGGGTCTCGTCAGGATTTTCCAGTGCGCCGAAGATGGTGGCGAAAGCGCGTATGCTGTTGGGTACAATGCGGAAATCGTGGTTCCATTCGCCGAGAAACTCACCCAGGCGCTCGGCATGGGTTGAGTCATGGGAGAGCACCAATACCCGCTGTTTGCCCTGCGGAGTTGCCAGTATTTCATCACTGTTATTGGTGTTGGATTCAGGGCGTCCATCTTCTGCGTTGGATGCCGCGCGCTCCTGCATTCCTGGCAGGTCAGTGAGCGGAGTGCCGGTTGAGGTGCGATCATCTAGATCGTCGTAGGTGTCGAGTTCGTTGAGCGCCGAGGGCGTTAAATTGTTAAGGATCGAGGCGAAGAATGTGCTGAAACCGATAAAAGCAAGGATCACCCCAATGCCCTGCGCAAGATGAGCGCCATCAAACGGAATGTTGATGAATGCAGCGGCGACTCCAAGGATTGTGGTAGCCAGTGTGAAATAGAGATAGGAGGTGCCGAAGTGGTAACCATTGCTAGCAATGAACAGAGGGTAGAGCGCGACGAGAAAAAGCCCCTGATCACCGGAAAAACGCAGTAGCAGAGAGATTGAGGCGATGTCGACGAGTATCCCAAACAGTCGTCGCGGCTTGGATGGAACCGGTGAGTTGATGATTCTGACTAGTAGCGCTGCTGAGATCAGGATATAACCACAAGCAACGAGAAAGGGGACTTTTGTCAGACTGAAGTCAAAAAATAGATAACTTTGAGCCGCAAACCACACAAAAAGTGGCACAGAGATCAACAGGCGAATACCTGCATGCTCTATCTCCAGGTCGGGGAATTGATTCAACCCGGGTAGGACATTGTGTTGTGATTGGCTCCGTTTATCCATCAGGCGTCCTTGGTAGTCAGTTACTGTTTACCTTTGGTTCTTTGGGAAGGTCTTTGAGGATATCGCTAATGTCACCTAAGCGTCGCAGGAAGGCATCGGCACAATCCGGATCGAAATGCCGGCCTCTTTCGTGAGCCAGATATTCTAACGCCTCAGATTTAGACCAGGCGGGCTTGTAAGGGCGTTTCGAGACAAGTGCGTCGAATACGTCTGCAACCGCTACAATTCTTGCCTCTAGAGGGATACTGAAACCACGAAGTCCCATCGGATAACCGCTGCCATCGAAGCGTTCGTGGTGGTGAAGCGCGATGATTGCCCCGGTTTGCAGATAGCTTGACGGGCTATCTTTGAGAATGCTGTGGCCATATTCGGAATGGCGTTTCATTACATCCCACTCTTCTGGCGTCAGTTTTCCTGGCTTCAGCAGGATATGATCCGGGATGGCAATCTTGCCAAGATCGTGCATCGGCGCGGAGTGACGGATCAGCTCTTGCTGTTCCTGGGAGAGGCCGATCTCTTCGGCGATGAGTGCACTGTAGCGGGATATTCTGAGGATGTGATTGCCGGTATCCTCATCACGAAACTCGCCTGCCTTGGCGAGTCGAAAAATGGTCTCTTTTTCTCTGCGCTCCAGCTCCCGGGTTGTCTCCTTCACCTCCTTCTCCAGCCAGCAGGCGCGATCCTTGATGATCTGCTGTTGGCGACGCAT
>NZ_AFOC01000075.1:0-19487 GCF_000224455.1 endosymbiont of Riftia pachyptila (vent Ph05) | reverse complement strand
GATGCGTCGCTGAATCTCGCGGATGTCACCCATCACCGCGCCATCCGGCGCCATGATCAGATCCTCGATCTCAGCAATCTCCTCATGCGTATAGGGATTGCTGATAATCGAGCTTTCGTAGCTACTGTCTTTGAAGGCTTCATGGATGTAGGGATCATCGATGCTGAACGGGATAAACGGCCCATAGTTGCTCGGGCCGGCGGTGATCCAGATCAGGCGATGGTTCGGCACTGTCATGCTGCCCCAGATCGAGGTCGGATTGTGCATGTGCCAGATGTGAGCGAGATCGCGCACCTCAAACAGGTTCGGATCACCTCGACTCCAGTTATCCATGTTGTTGACTTCGCTCCAGAAGCCGATCTCCTTAAACCCCACCAGGTAGAAGGGGTCATCCGGACCCAACTCATTGATACCGTTGCTGCGAATGTAGGCAGGTGCGCATCCCGCCATTACGGGAAGGCCCGGTCTGCAATACCGTGTTGGGGATCGCCTCCGGTGCGATCAGCTCCGCCATTTCCTCGAAGTCGGAACCCAGGGCAGCGGCATGCTCACGCACCTCACGGTCGTCCGGGCCGCCGGTGCCACCGGCATTTTGGGTGTTCCAGGTGAGGCCTGCATCGTTCAGGCAGGAGTGGAATTGCCTCGGCCCGTCATCGGGAGGCCCGATACAGATGAAGCCGTGTTCGTAAGTGTAGGGTCCAAACTGGCTGCCACGCGCCGGGCTGCCCGGCGGCATGTAGACAATGGTGTTGGGCTGTCCTCCCTGGGCGGCCTTGACGATGACCGGGGTGGAACTGTCGGTATAGGTCACTCCAGGTCCCAGAGGGCCTGTCATCGCCGCCATGGTGGTTGCATGACTCTCAATAGAAATACTCAAGAGAACCGCTGCGAAAAGAATCGGGGCAAAAATCTGCCGCTGAAAAGTGCTCCATGCCATGCTCGATCACCCGGTTAATCGTTGATTTTTTCTTCCTTTTTTCTGCGAATTAAAATTACTTTTTCCGACAAACTGATCAACTAGGATGATTTGGCGCCGTGATAAGGCTCACGCTTAGCAGATAAATGGCATATTTGTTGCTGAAATCTTCCGGCGTCCTCTGGCATACTGTATGCCCCTTTAGAAAAACACAGACCTTTTTTCGCCCCACCTGCCACGTCTCCATCTGCGCAGCGAGCTGCTGAAGAGGCCCCTGAGCACTACACAGCAGGGTCGGGCCGGTTGCCCTCCCAGGGGACGACGCGTCCCACACGCCTGCAGCCCAGCAAAAGAGCCTGTTGCAAAACGTCTTCTATGGTGTGAGCGATACCATTTCGACTATCATCAGTGACAGAAAACGCTCCCAGAGAACGGCCGGGGCGGAAGTCGAACAGGTGAGACCAGTCAGTGACGCATCTTGGCTCAGGAGCCACCATCGATAACAGCAAACCACTCTACCTCTGTCTGATTAGTGTGCATGGCTTGATCCGGGGCGAGGATCTGGAACTGGGCCGTGATGCCGATACCGGCGGTCAGACCAAATATGTGGTTGAACTGGCCAAGGCGCTGGCCAATCAACCTGCTGTCGGCAGGGTCGACCTGCTCACACGCCTGGTCGACGATCCAGACGTGCACCAGGATTATGCGCAACCACTGGAGGATCTGGGCAACGGCGCACGCATCGTTCGCATCGAGGCAGGGCCTCGGGGTTATCTCCCAAAAGAGGCGCTGTGGGAACATCTCGACAGCTTCATCGACAACACCACCAGGCTGTTCGATGAACAACAGCAGCTGCCCGACCTGCTGCACAGCCACTATGCGGATGCAGGCTATATCGGCTGTCGCCTCTCACACATCCTCGGCCTGCCGCTGATCCACACCGGCCACTCACTGGGCCGGGTCAAGCGCCGCCGCCTGCTCGCCAGCGGCATCAGCGCCACCGAGGTGGAGGAGCGCTACCGGATGTCGCGGCGCATCGAAGCGGAGGAGATGACCCTGGCCTCCGCCGAGCGGGTCATCACTAGCACCCATCAGGAGATCGAAGAGCAGTACGAGCTCTACGACCACTACCAACCCGAACAGATGGTGGTGATCCCCCCTGGCACCGACCTGACCCGTTTTCACCCCCCCCAGGGTGGTGAGTGGCAGACCCATATCGCCGACGAACTGGGGCGCTTTCTCCGCGAGCCTGAACGCCCCATCATCCTCGCCCTATCACGCCCCGACCCACGCAAAAACATCGCCGCACTACTCACCGCCTACGGCCAAGACCCAGAGCTACAGGCGATGGCCAATCTGGTGGTGGTGCTCGGCAATCGGGATGATATCGCCGAGCTGGACAACGGCGCCCAAGAGGTGCTGGGGGAGCTGCTGCAACTGATCGATCGCTACGACCTGTATGGCAAGGTTGCCTACCCCAAACACCACACAGCGGATGACGTGCCGCTGATCTACCGGTTGGCAGCGCTCTCCAACGGCGTGTTCGTCAATCCGGCACTGACCGAGCCCTTCGGTCTGACCCTGATCGAGGCGGCGGCCAGCGGTCTGCCGATCGTCGCCACTGAGGATGGCGGCCCCCGCGACATCACCGCCAACTGTCAGAATGGCCTGCTGATTGACCCCCTCGACCCGGAAGATATCGCCCTCGCCCTGAAGAGCGTGCTGCTCGACTGGGAGCAGTGGCAGCAGCGTTCGGTTCTCGGCCTGCAGGGGGTGCGTGAACACTACGTCTGGAATGCCCATGCGCAGCGCTATCTGGAGATGGTACTGCCGGTCGTGGCGAAGACTGCCCCACCGCTGGTGCGCACTGCACGCGGTCGGCGTCCCATGCTTTATCACGACCGGGCGATCTTTACCGACCTCGATCAAAATCTGCTGGGTGATAAGGGATCACTGGCGGAGCTGGTCAGCCTGCTACGAAAAAATCGTAAGTGCGTCTCCTTCGGCATCGCCACCGGCCGCCGCCTCGACTCAGCCCTGAAGGTGATGAAAAAGTACCACATCCCGGAGCCAGACGTGCTGATCACCAGCGGCGGCAGCGCCATCCACTATGCGCCGAAACTGACCGAGGACACGGCTTGGACCCGCCACATCGAAAAACAGTGGACCCCGCAACTGGTACGCCGGGTGTTAAACGCGCTGCCCGGTCTGCAGCCGCAGCCGCGAGTCGAACAGAGCCACTTCAAGATCAGCTACTACATCGATCCGGAGAAGGCGCCCTGTCTCGACGAGATCAACCAGCTGCTGCACCAGGAGGAGCTCTCGGTCAACGTGGTGCTCTCGTTCGGCCAGTTCCTCGATGTGTTGCCGATCCGCGCCTCCAAGGGGCTGGCGCTACGCTTCATGGCGACGCACTGGGGCATCCCGCTGGAACGCATCCTGGTGGCCGGCGGCTCCGGCGCCGACGAGGATATGATGCGTGGCAATACCCTGGCGGTGGTGGTGGGCAACCGCCACCATGAGGAGCTGTCGCAGCTGGAAGACGCCGAACGCATCTATTTCGCCCATGCCCCCTACGCCGCGGGCATCCTCGAAGCGCTGCAGCACTACGACTTCTTCCGCAGCTGTCAGCTGGCGGAGCCCGAGGGGAGCACCAGATGACGACTCCGCTGCTGCTTTGTACCGACCTCGACCGCACTCTGCTGCCCAACGGGGTCGAGCCTGAATCACCGGATGCACGCTGGCGCTTCACCCATTTGGTCGAGCAGCCAGAAGTGATCCTGGTGTTTGTCAGCGGACGCGATCGTCGTCTGGTGCAGGAAGCGATCAAGAACTATCTGCTGCCACGTCCCGACTTTGTCATCAGCAATGTCGGTAGCACGATCTACGACCTTCGACAGGGAGCTTGGCAGCTCTGGTCCCACTGGCAGGAGGAGATCGCTCCCGACTGGAACGGTCTCGATCACCAGGCACTACGCCTGCTGCTGAGTGATCTCGACAACCTGCGGTTGCAAGAGCACAGCAAACAGAACCGCTACAAGCTCAGCTACTATCTACCACTGCACCTGGAGCAGCAGTCGTTGGTGAAAAAGATAGAGGCACGCTTTCAGCAGTATGGTGTCGCCGCCAACCTGATTCTCAGCGTCGATGAGCCGGCTGGCGTTGGCCTTGCTCGATATCCTTCCGCGCCGAGCCAGCAAGCTGCATGCAGTAGAGTTCCTGCAAGATTATCTCGGCATCCCGCGCCATCAGACCCTGTTTGCCGGTGATAGCGGTAACGATCTGCCGGTGCTGGCGAGCCCGATCCCCTCGGTGCTGGTCGCCAACGCCATGCCCTCAGTGGTAGAGGATGCGATCGCCGCCAGTCGCATCAACGGTACCCTCCCTGCACTCTACCTGGCCAGCGGCGGGCTTTTCGGCATGAATGGCAACTATAGCGCCGGCATTCTGGAGGGCGTCGCCCACTTCCACCCCGAGTTGCAGCCACTGATCGAGGGGGTTGAGAGTCATCTCTAGATCCGGCTCCAGTCAGATAGGGCCGTGCAAGCAGGCGCGATGTTTGATTGCCGAGTTATCAGACAAACCACCCAATAAGCTGAGGCAGAAATGGAATCACACCCGATCATCTTTGGCGAAGTGCTGTTCGACTGCTTTGAAGATGGCAGCCGTGTGTTGGGCGGTGCCCCCTTCAATGTCGCCTGGCATCTGCAGGCATTGGGCGCAGCCCCCCTCTTCATCAGCCGCGTGGGGGACGACTCGCTGGGGCGGCGGATCCGCGACACCATGCAGCAGTGGGGGTTGAGCAGCGCCGCGCTGCAGCTCGACTCTGCCCACCCCACCGGCAGCGTCGAGGTGACCATCCAGGATGGCGAGCCACACTTCGAGATTGTCGCCGAGCGCGCCTATGACTTCATTCAGGCCAATGCGCTACCACCGCTCGAGGCCACCCTGATCTACCATGGCAGTCTGGCGCTACGCCAGCCCCACTCGGCCAGCGCCCTCGCCAGTCTGAAACAGAGCCATCCAGCCCCGATCTTCCTGGACGTCAACCTGCGCCCCCCTTGGTGGAATGCGGAATCGATCAACCAGATGCTGGATGACGCTACCTGGGCCAAGCTCAATGATGACGAGGTGAATACCCTGCTGCCGGGCAGCGAAGAACCTGCAGAACAAAGCGGAGCACCTGCTGCAGTGCCATCAACTCGAGCTGATCATCGTCACCCGCGGTAGCCAGGGCGCGTTTGCACTGAACAGCCAGCAGCACCACGCCGAGATCGTTCCCACCAGCGACACCAGGGTGGTCGACACAGTGGGTGCCGGTGACGCCTTCGCCAGCATCTGCATCCTGGGGCTGCTCAGGGACTGGGATCTTGCCAGCATGCTGAGCCGCGCCCAGGTGTTTGCCTCGCTGATCGTCGGCATGCGTGGCGCAACCGTGCGGGATACCGCCCTCTACCAGAGACTGAAACAGCAGTGGGGACTCTGATACCCTGCCCCACCCCAACATAAAAGAAGCCAAGCATGTACGAACAGGTCGCCCACTCCCTACTGAACGAGATCCTCGACCGCCTCAAGCCGGAGATCCGGCGCCAGGATCTGCGCCACTTCTACACTCGTCTCGGCGCCAACTTCTACGCCATCCACAGCCTGTTCCACTTGCTCTACGGCAAGCGTAGCGACTTCACCGAACAGATGATCAATCTGGTGGAAGTAATGGCCAACCAATACATCACCCGCAGCAAGCAGCTGGAACAGAGCGATATAGCACGGGAGAAGGAGCACAACTGGTTTCTCAGCCAGCAATGGGTTGGCATGGCGCTCTATGCCGACGGCTTCGCCGACGACCTGCGGGGGGTCCGCTCACGGCTCCCCTATCTGCAGGAGCTGGGGATCAACATGGTTCACCTGATGCCGGTGCTGAAGTGCCCCGAGAGCGCCAGCGATGGCGGCTATGCGGTGAGTGATTTCCGCCAGCTCGACAGCCGCGTCGGCAACCTCGACGACCTGCGCGAGCTGGCCGAGTCCATGCACAAACGGGAGATGCTGCTGGTGTTCGACGTGGTGGTCAACCACACCTCCGACGAACACGCTTGGGCGCAGATGGCCCGCAGCGGCAAGCAAAAATATCAGGACTACTACTACATCTTCGGCAACCGCGACGTGCCCGACATGTTTGAGGAGACCATGCCTGAGATCTTCCCCGAGACCTCGCCCGGCAACTTCACCTGGGACGAGACGATGGGCAAGTGGGTGATGAGCGTGTTTCACGACTACCAGTGGGATCTGAACTACAGCAATCCGGCGGTGTTCATCGAGATGATCGACATCATCCTATTCTGGGCCAACCAGGGGGCCGACATCGTACGCCTCGATGCAGTGGCCTTCCTCTGGAAGAAGATTGGCACCAGCTGCCAGAATGAGCGCGAGGCCCACCTGATCCTGCAGTTGATGAAGGACTGCTGCCAAGTCACCGCCCCCGGCGTATTGTTTATCGCCGAGGCGATCGTCGCGCCGGTAGAGATCATCAAATATTTCGGCGAGGATGCGGTGATCGCCAAGGAGTGTGAGATCGCCTACAACGCCACCTTCATGGCGCTACTCTGGGATGCGGTCGCCACCCGCAATGCCAAGCTGCTCAACCAGGGCATCCGCAACCTGCCAGACAAACTCGACCGCGCCACCTGGCTCAACTATATCCGCTGCCACGACGACATCGGCCTCGGCTTCGATGACCGGGACATCCGCCTTGCCGGTTACGAACCCCTCGCCCACCGACGCTTTCTGGTGGACTACTTCACCGGCACCTACGACGACTCTGAGGCCAAGGGACAACCCTTCGGCGTCAATGAGAAGACCGGTGACGCCCGTATCTCCGGCTCGCTGGCCTCGCTGGTGGGGCTGGAGTGGGCACTGGAACAGGACGATCCGGAGGCAATCGAGCGCGCTGTCAAACTGATCCTACTACTGCACGGCATGATCCTCTCCTTCGGCGGCATCCCACTGCTCTACTACGGCGACGAGATCGGTACTCTCAACGACTGCAGTTTTCTGCAGGATGAGAGCAAGGCCGGCGATAACCGCTGGATGCATCGTCCGCAGCTCGACTGGCAGAAAGCCGAGCTGCGGCTACGCCACGGCACTGTCGAACAGCAAATCTTTGACGGCCTGAAGAAGATAATCGCGGTGCGCAAGAGCATTCCCGCCTTCGCCGACTTCAACAACCGCGAATTGCTAGAACTCGACAACCCACACCTGTTCGCCTTCTGGCGCAGCCACCCCAACCAGAGCGGCGACCGGGTGCTGGTAGTCGCCAACTTCGACGCCTCACCCCAATACATCAACCTGAACGAACTCGGCAACCGCGGCATGTTCTGCTACGGCCAGGTCAAAGACCTCTGCAGCGGCGAGTCACCAGCCCTGTTCAAAGAGCAATTGGTGATACCGCCCTACCGCTTCTACTGGCTGACAGACCAGCAGCCGGAAGTGGAACTGTGAGGACTACGCTGATATTACCTTCAGCTCCACGCATCACAGGCAGCGAATTCCGGGGACAGAATTCTGGCATAGTGGTTTGTGCTGCCGGTGCTGTATGGGGTGTTTTCCCGCGCCGCGTACTATTCGAAAGATAAGGAGGATTAGCGCTACTCTATAAGTAATATGGGAGTATTAATGCATTCAGCAAAGAGCCACCGGTGGATCACGATCACCAGCATCATGATGTAGAGACAATGGGCGACCGTCGTTTGGCAATTGCCATCGCCTTTAATATGCTACTGACGCTGGCACAGGTGATCGGCGGCGTGATCTCAGGCAGCCTGGCGCTGATCGCTGACGCATTGCACAATTTCAGCGACGCCAGCTCACTGTTCATTGCCTGGGTGGCGCGTAAAATTGGTCGGCAACCCGCTGACCATTTCAAGACCTTTGGTTACAAACGGGCCGAGGTTATCGCCGCACTCATCAATCTGGTAACACTGGTGCTGATCGGTTTCTATCTCATCTATGAAGCGATATGGCGTATTTTCGAACCGCAGGTGATCGAAGGCTGGACGGTGGTCATCGTTGCCGGAATTGCACTGGTGGTGGATATAGCCACGGCGATACTCACCTACCATATGTCCAAAACCAGCATGAACATCCGCGCCGCCTTCCTGCATAACGTCTCGGACGCCCTGGCCTCGGTCGGGGTCATCATCGCCGGCGCCCTGATTCTGCTCTATGGCTGGTACTGGAGTGACACGCTGCTGACGCTGCTCATCGCCACCTACGTACTCTATCAGGCCGCCACGATGTTGCCACAAACCCTGCACATCCTCATGCAGGGCACGCCGAAAGATATTGTTATCGATGATGTCATCCATGCCATGCAGCAGGTGGCCGGCGTAAGCAACGTCCATCACGTCCATATCTGGCAGCTTGATGAATACCGCAACGCGCTGGAAGCGCATGTGGTGACCTCAGATGTTAGTCAAATGGAACCAACCAAGGCAGCCCTCAAAGAGGTATTAACGCAGCGGTTCTCCATCTCCCACTCCACACTGGAGTTCGAGATAACCCATTGTGCAGAAGGTCGAGAAGCGTGTTGATCCTCCTGGATCTCCAGTCAGACGAGTTCAAGGGATAGGAATTTGCTTTCTCGACGCAATGCCGATTTAACAGCTCCGCTCCTCTCGCAGGCAACGGCTCATGTGTTAACTCATAGCTCAGAGGGATCCTGGCTACCCCCCGGCCAATCGTCCTCCCACGGCGGAGCCCGCAGAGGTGGTAGTGGGTCCCGTAGAAGTTGCAATTTGACAATGCCTATAGCATGAAACCTTGTCCATATGATTGTATATTCCCTGTATTGCTCATTCCGACCTGCAAATAGTCGGCGCCAGATTATTGGGCTTGTATAACGATTTAACGCTTCCAGCTAACACGAAGCATAATATCGCCCTCCGTATACTGATAATCCAGTTTGCCCTTATAGGCATGATGCAAGGCTTCCCCCGCTCCTCTCGCCAGATGCGCATCAGTAAAGCTATAAATCATTTCACCATCCTCCGTCTCCGTTCCCATGATACGTTTAAGCGGATGTTCGCTTTTTTCCCGTTTTTCTACTTTAAGAATCAGCGCCTGGATTTCATCTTTATGTTGCACATAAAAATCGCCGCTGATTGTAAGAAAACCGGCCGGCACCTTGTCATGAATTCGATGGCATGCCGGACACATCGTTTCATGTGCATCCGCCGGTATCGTACCCCATTGCCAATGTCCTTTATGGTATACCGCACTGCAAACTGGACAGACTGTCGGTTCTTTCAATTTGGTTTTGGAATGATAAGGATCATGTTCCAGTTCTCGTAGCAAACGATGATCACCTTGCCGAATAAAATCCGTTTTTTTACCCGTACTGGTCATAACATGCTCCTTGTATCTATTATTACACATTTGTTAACAGGCTTTATTCAAGTATATGACCGAATCATTTATTAATCTATGCCGTTAGATCATTAACAGAAATATGGATTAAAAAACCTCATAAACTCAGTCTATATTTTAATGAGCATGGAAATAAAGACAGTATTATTAGGAATATAAGGTAAACTTGATTTATCTTCATTCTGGAACAATACAATGAAAAATAGTATTAACTTTGATATCAAGACCCCTGCCCTGGTCGAGCAAGGCAAACGGCGCATCGAATGGGCCTGGCAGGAAATGCCTGTATTACACATACTTACCAAACGTTTCATACATCAACGACCATTGAAAAACATTCGCATCAGTGGCTGTCTGCACATTACCACCGAAACGGCAAATCTAGCCCGAACTCTCAAGGCTGCCGGTGCAGAGATTGTACTCTGTGCCAGCAACCCTCTCAGCACGCAGGATGATGTCGCCGCCGCACTTGTCAAACATTATAAAATTCCTGTATACGCCATTCGCAGTGAAACGACTGAGCAGTATTATCAACATATCAATGTCGCGCTTGATCATCAGCCGGTTATTACCATGGATGATGGCGCGGATCTGGTCAGTGAGATCCACAAATCTAGACCTGAACTGATTCCAGAAATGATCGGTGGAACCGAAGAAACCACCACCGGTGTTATTCGCTTACGGGCCATGGCAACGGAAGGCGCATTGCAGTTCCCGATTATTGCTGTCAACGATGCCATGACCAAACATCTGTTTGATAATCGCTACGGCACCGGCCAAAGCACTCTGGATGGCATAATACGTGCCACTAATGTCTTGCTCGCAGGCAAGACGTTCACTGTTGTTGGTTATGGCTGGTGTGGACGAGGTATCGCCATGCGTGCCAAAGGGCATGGTGCCAAAGTAGTGGTTACTGAAGTTGACCCCTTAAAAGCACTAGAAGCCAGCATGGATGGCTATCAGGTCATGCCACTGATTGAAGCCTCCAAAATATCAGACTTTATTATTACCGCTACTGGCGACAAGCATGTGGTGGATAAACACCATATGCAAGTGATGAAAGATGGTTGCATCCTGGCAAACTCCGGTCATTTTAATGTCGAGATCAATATTCCTGCCCTTGAGTCACTTTCAATGAATCAACATCGTCCCCGCCCTTCAGTTGATGAATACATCCTCACTGATGGCAGAAAACTTCGTCTGCTAGCAGAAGGCCGGCTGGTCAATCTTGCCGCCGCCGAAGGCCATCCTTCTGCAGTCATGGATATGAGTTTTGCCAATCAGGTATTGTGTGCTGTTTACCTGGCTAACCTGAAAAGCAAAGGCAAACCAAAACTGGAAAACACGGTACATAATGTGCCATCTGAACTTGATCGGGAAGTGGCCAGATTAAAACTAGCCGCGATGGCTATTGATATCGATACGCTGACCCCGGAACAACAACATTATCTGTCATCCTGGCAGGAAGGCACATTATAAATTAACCAACAATGTCGGCTATATATGATGGAATGGCTCTGGAAATTATTACCCCTTGGCATTGCAGGCTATGTCGCATTCAGTGCTTTAGTCTATTTCATGCAGCCCGGAATGATTTTCTATCCCAATATACCCGGACGAGGGCTTGTCACCACACCAAAAAGTATCGGCCTAGATTATGAGGATGTAGAACTGATTACCGATGACGGCACCAGGATACATGGCTGGTTCATTCCAAATAGCAAGGCATCTGATACGCAAAAACAGGCAACCCTGTTATTTTTACATGGTAACGCCGGCAATATTTCTCACCGTCTGGATTCCATCAAACTATTTAATAACCTTGGCCTGGACATATTGATTATTGATTACCGTGGCTATGGACAAAGCACAGGCAAACCAACCGAGGCCGGAACCTATCAGGATGCAGAAGCCGCCTGGCATTATTTAACGGCAACTCGTGGTATTAAAGAAAATAAAATTATTCTCTTTGGCCGTTCGCTGGGTGGTTCAATCTCCGCCTGGCTGGCCAGTCAGCATACACCGGCTGCACTGATTGTTGAATCCAGCTTTAGTTCCGCCCATTCCATGGGGCAGCGCATCTATCCTTTTCTACCGGTGCGTTTGCTCAGTCGTTTCCAGTACAACACTAAAGAATATGTCAAAGCAATACACTGTCCTGTGCTGGTGGCGCATAGTCGTGATGATGACATTATTCCCTACGAAGAAGGCCGGGATATTTTTAATTCCGCCCACGAACCCAGATATTTTCTGAAAATGCGTGGCGGCCATAATGACGGATTTATCATTAGTGGCTCAAGTTATGTCGATGCACTGGAATCATTTATTAACACTAGCGTCAATCAACAAAACATGAATACACAATAGTTTATTGTCGGCATCCGTTTCACTTTAGCGGATTGTACCTGTAATTTCATGTGACAATATGATGTTTACCAATCACATGCACCCTACTTGCCTGGGGACCCTCATCACCGGCCTCTTCCGTAAAGCGGACTTCATTGCCGATTTCCAGCACATCATAATCACCGTTAACAATGCTGTTACGGTGAAAATATATTTCACGTCCATCATCAGCCTGGATCATGCCATAGCCTTCATCAGCAACCAGTTTTGATATCGCACCATGAGGTGGAACTTCATGAAGTTTGACCTTTTGTCGCTGTTTCCTGGCAAAGTCCTGTAATTGCCGACGCGCGGCATTAAATGCATCCCGCACCGTTACATAGGCATCTTCATGGGCATGATGTTGATCAGGTGAACGACTAACAACAATTTCATCACCCGGCACAGTTATATCCACCCTGACGTGATACAAATTTCCTTTATGATGATGTCCATGTGGGGATTCAATCATAATCCGGCAACTCATAATCTGATCATAGTATTCTTCCAGCTTGGCAGCTTTTTCACGAATATCCGCTTCCAGCGCATCGGAATGGGGAATATCACGAAATGTAACCTGTAATGGTATTTTCATAACTACTGCCTCCATTAGTCATTTCAAGTACTCTTAAACTCAACGATCTATGCAACCTGATTTATTCAACCTTTTTAATCAGGCCTTCAATAAGCTCCATTGGCAAAGGAAATACAATCGTATTGGAACGCTCACCTGCAATTTCAGTCAGCGTTTGCAAATAACGTAATTGCAAAGCCTGGGATTGTTGCGAAAGGGTCCTTGCTGCTTCCAGTAACTTATCGGCCGCCTGCATTTCACCTTCTGCATGGATAACCTTGGCACGTCGGGTACGCTCGGCTTCAGCTTGTTTGGCAATGGCACGCACCATACTTTCATTCAGATCAACATGTTTAATTTCAACATTGCTGACCTTGATGCCCCAGGCATCAGTTTGCTGGTCCAGAATACTTTGCACATCCGCATTGAGTCGCTCACGTTCCGACAGCATTTCATCCAACTCATGTTGCCCCAATACAGATCGCAAGGTGGTCTGGGCAAGCTGACTGGTCGCCACATAAAAGTCCTCTACCTGGATAATCGCCTTGTCAGGTTCAATCACCCGGAAATAAACCACCGCGTTAACCTTTACTGAGACATTGTCACGTGAAATGACATCCTGACTCGGCACATCCATAACGATAGTACGCAAATCAACCCGAACCATTTGCTGGATAAGCGGAACAACAATAATGAAGCCGGGGCCTTTGACTTTCCAGAAACGACCCAGCAGGAAAATCACACCACGTTCATATTCACGTAGTATCCTGATTGCACTGAACAGAAGCAGTACAACAAAAGAAATTAAAATATAAAAGGTATACGCTGTCATAGTCATGGTTCTGACTCCTCTGTTGTCTTATCCAAAGGTTCAACCTCCAGAGTTAAACCCTTGACTCCGATCACCTTGACCCGCTGGCCTTCGTGTAAGGGGACATTGCTGATAGCATTCCAGTTCTCACTATGAATAGACACAGTGCCCTTGCGCTCAAAGTCAACCACCACAATGGCAGTGCCACCGGTCAATTCTTCCAGTCCACTCACCACCGGTCGCCGCCGCACCTTGACCGCCATGCCAATAATAAAAATAAATATCAGGGCACTGGTTGCCGCAAAGGTTATGATCACTGAAATATCAATACCAAAGCCGGGTGTCTCTGTATCCATCAGGATGATCGAGCCAAACACAAACGAAATAACACCGCCGATACCCAGCACACCGAAACTAGGTTCAAAGGCTTCCCCTATCATTAAGGCAACACCCAGTAATATGAGTGCCATCCCGGCATAGTTGATGGGTAACATCTGGAATGAATACAATGCCAGTAACAGGGAGATGGCGCCGATAGTTCCTGGCACAATGGCACCGGGATTGGACAATTCGAAGATCAGGCCGTAAATCCCGATCAGCATCAGAATATAAGCAATATTCGGATTGGTTATCACGCTCAGCAAACGGCTACGCCAGTCAGGCTCAATTTGCTGAACAACCCGTCCGGTTGTATGCAAGGTGCGTTTCTCACCTTGCACTTTAACTTCTCTACCCTCCACCTGCTTCAGGAGATCAGCCATGCTGGTAGCGATAATATCAATAACGTTCAGTTTCAAGGCATCACTTGCCGGCAGGCTGGCCGCTTCCCGTACTGCTTTTTCCGCCCAGTCCTGATTCCGGCCATGGAGTTCGGCCAACCCACGGATATAGGCCACCGCATCATTAATTGCCTTGTTCTTCATCGCATCATCACTGGCTATGGTTTCTGGTTTATCATCCCTGTCTTTTTCCTTATCCTGATTATTTTCCCTGTTCTTAACCCCCTTCTTATCGGGAGCCGTGGGTTGCGGAAACCCACCTATTTGCACCGGTGTCGCAGCGCCCAGGTTGGTACCCGGCGCCATAGCCGCAATATGGCTAGCATAAAGGATAAAGGTACCCGCACTGGCGGCACGGGCACCCGTTGGTGCAACATAACTGACAACAGGCACAGAAGAATTGGTAATATTTTTAACAATCCCGCGCATGGCTGTATCAAGCCCACCGGGGGTGTCTATACGAATCACCACCAGTTCAGCCTTTTGCTCATTTGCTAATTCAAGTGCCCGTTCAATATAATCATCCGTTGCCGGGCCAATGGCATCTTCGATGGTAAGTTGAATAATATGCCCATCCAGCCTGTCGGCACAAACCGCAGGCCCCATAAAAGCAGCCACTATCAATAGCGGTATGACGAAAAATATTCTTGTCAGTCTCGCCATGCTTACAATTTCCTGTTATTAATCTAAGTACGCATTCTAAATACCAGTCCACCATGAATGTATGTGCTATTAACCAAGTGATCTGGCATTTGGAACTTTAATCTACTTTAAGCATAGCTGTTGTACGACTGCTTTGCGACACAGAAACAGTATTAAGTATAGACAAAGTAAACTGCATGGTTATGAAGCAGCATTTAAAAAATTCGATACTGGTGACTATTGGCTTTATTCTTTCACCTTTGTCCTGGTGGAATGACCTTGTAGTCAATGTACCGCTGGGATATGCGTTTGCCTGGCCGTTTTCACTCATCAATGAGCAACTATTTTTGCCTGCTTTTATCCTGGGTTACTGGTTAACCAACCTGCTTGGTTTTTTGTTGCTACATTGGGGCAGCGAAGGATTGCTTTATCAAAGCCGATCAACCATCAGCATAAGAAGAAGTCTTGTTGTTTCAGTAATATATTCAGTTATTGTGATGCTAATGGTTCTATTCGGCTGGATTGCATCACCAACAGAATATCTGGACTAGATATTGCATTATGCAGCAACTTAATACTACAGCTATCAATACCATTCCGTATGCCAAACAACCGGTGGAAATCGTGGAACGCAAGGGTATGAGCCACCCCGATACCATCTGTGATGCGCTGGCTGAAGAGCTGAGCCGGTCCCTGTGCCAGTTCTATCTCGAACATTTTGGACTGGTGTTACATCATAATGTCGATAAAGCCCTTTTATGGGGCGGCACATCACAACCGCTCTTTGGCGGTGGCAAGATACTGGCTCCAATGGAAATCTTTCTGGCTGGACGAGCGACTTGTGAATACAAAGGCATCAGGGTTCCGGTTAAAGAACTGATGCACGATAGTGCTTCAAACTGGCTTGAATCGAATTTTCACGTCTTTGATCCCGCACAACACATCAAACTGCATTGCTTAATCCGACCCGGTTCAATGGATCTAGTTGAACTTTATCTTCGTCAGAAAGAAACTGGCATTGCGCTGGCCAATGACACCTCATGTGGTGTGGGCTATGCACCATTGAGTGAACTGGAACGTGTTGTTCTGCAGATAGAAAAGAAACTCAACAGTAACGAAATCAAATCATTACATCCAGAAATCGGTGAAGACATCAAGGTCATGGGCACACGCCGGGGTGATACAGTTGAACTGACCATCGCCTGTGCCTTTATAGATCGCTATATTTCAAGCCTGCACGACTATTTCGATAAAAAATTACATCTTGCCTCTCTGGTTGAACATGAAACGAAACTGACCACGCACAAGCAGGTAATGGTTACCATCAATGCTGCCGATGATATTGCCGCAGAAAGCATCTATTTAACGATAACCGGTACTTCCGCCGAATCCGGCGATGATGGTGAAGTGGGCCGTGGCAATCGGGTCAATGGTTTGATCACGCCCTATCGCTCGATGAACATGGAAGCTGCGGCGGGGAAAACCCGGTGACCCACGTTGGCAAACTCTACAATATTGTGGCACAGCAGATCACCGATAGTCTGGTGCAGGAGCTTGATGAAATAGAGGAAGCTTATTGTTATCTGGTCAGCCAGATTGGCAGTCCGATCAATGAACCAAAAATCGTGGATCTTCGCCTGCAACACAGCACAAGTTGGAATTTTCTATCTAAACCCAGACAAGACCTTTACTCTTGTCAGTGGTCCTTACCATCTTAAATTTCTTGATGGTTATTATCCGCTGCATGTCAGTTTTGCTGTCACCTATCCTGGAGATCGACTACGCTTTACTGAAATGAAACCGGTACATCCTCTGGACATGCACCCCATGTTACAGGCGGGAAAAGTAAGTATCGATACCTTTTTTGAAGGTCGTTTGATAATAAAAATGAATTTTCAGGCTATTGAATAATCGTCAATCCTTATGGCTAAGGAGCCTCTGATTAAGTCTGGACGAAGTGGATTATGACTCAGAATATTCAGATTCAATGCACAAATCGCACGTAAAGCTATCGCTCCTCCCCTACATCCCTGTAGGGGGATAGCTGGCCATTGCGAACGACTGCATGAATGCAGGAGGTAAAGCAACGAATGGAGCAGTTGCCGAGATTTCCCAGGCAGAAGCTAGATATTCTGAACACAAGATACGAGTTCATGGCTTGATCAGAGGCTCCCTAAAATACACTTGGCGCGCACCTCTCAACAAAGCCTGATGCGGATCATTGACGAGCAGTATCTGAGAACCCCGTTTTTTGGTTCCAGGCAGATGACCGACTGGCTGCGCCTGAATGGGCATCAGGTCAAGCGCAAGCGGATCCAGCGGCTCATGTGTATCATGGGCCTGGAAGGCACAGTACCAGGGCCACACACGTCGAAGCCCCACCCGAAAAACAAGGTCTATCCGTACCTGCTGAGAGGACTGGTACTCCGCCATTCCAATCTCGTGTGGTCTGCCGACATCACCGTCATCCCGATGCCGGTTGGCTTCATGTATCTGGTGGCAATCATCGACTGGTACAGCCGCTACGCACTTACTTGGCGATTATCCAACACCATCGATACGCCGTTCTGTCTGGAGGCACTCGATCATGCACTGTCACATGCCCATCCGTGTATCTTCAACAGCGACCAAGGGCGCCAGTTCACCAGCGTTGACTTCACCGGCCGGCTGCTGGAAAACCAGATCCTGATCAGCATGGACGGCCGCAGCCGGGCATTGGATAATGTTTTATTGAACGACTCTGGCGCAGCGTCAAGTACGAGGATATCTATCTGCGTGAATATGGCTCTGTACCAGCACTCGAACAGGGGCTGACGGCGTATTTCCGGTTCTACAACCAGGAACGCCCGCACAGCTCGTTGGATGGCCGGACCCCGGCCTAGGTTCATGTATCAGTCCTGCCCAGGCAGGACTGATCATGCTTTTTCAGGCGCCAGATCTTTACTTATTTTCACCCTGATGCTGTCCAACGATTGGGAGCCACTTCAGTCAGGCTGTCGTCATCACCTGTCAGACCTGTACGTTGACGCATCAAATCCGAGAAATCACTTGCGGTTCCCTTGCCCAACACAAACCCTGAATCATTTACCGCCTTCATACTCTTTTTGGCATAGTTTGTACATCAACCCCCTGCTCCGTAGCCAGTTTCACAAAACCATTATGAAATCCTTCTTCTGCAAGCATACCGCCAAAATCAAACAGTACAGCACATATAATTGTATCAGTCACAATAGTTACGAGGTTTAATGAAAAATAAACAATTTTTCGCATTATTCATCTCATGCCCCCCAGTTCCATGACTTTACGATAGATTTATCTGGCAGAGAAAGAAATTCAACCTTCATTTCAGGCAGACTTAGTATTCCGCAAGCATTGTTAAAACAGGTACTACCCGGGTTAATGAGTAATACATCACCAAGTTGTTCCGCATAAACCTGGTGAGAATGGCCAACAATCAGAATATCATATTCAAATCCCGCCAAAGCTTGAGTCCAGATTTCCTTTTGTTCAGAAACCACCCCCCCTTTTTCATCCAGCAACTTGATTCCATGCCTATCATGAGTCGGTGGGCGGGAATGAACCATATACAGGCTTTTACCTTCAATTGTAAATTCTAGCGCAGCCGGTAATTGCGCAATCCATGACTCAGCAGGCGTTCTATCGTCCTGATTTATACCCTGTAAATGCCAGTTATCATGATTACCAATAACCGTTTTACATTCATTACTGATTAATAATTCAGCGGTTCATCCAGATCATTACCATATCCGGCAATATCCCCCGCACATAAAATCATCTCCACTCCAATCTTTTTCAGAAGCGACAGCGCCTCACCCAAAGGTTCAGGATAGGAATGAACATCACCAATTAAACCGATTTTTGTTGCCATAATTTCTCCGTTACTGATCTGTAGAAAACATAGCCAAAGAAATATATGTTTTATCGATGAAAACATATTTGCATATAATCCATTTCGTGCATATGCTTATGAATATCAGCACATCAATTTAATGCCGAATACAAACCCAACAAAATCACATCAATGTAATAAAACAGATCTGCACCCAGGAAAGCCTCTAAATGACTCTTCCAAACAGGAGGAACAGGCCATGCCAGCAAAGCTCACTAACAGACAGATTGCCGAATTTCACCAACAACTCAGAGACCGTTATTACGAACTGCGGGAAGAAGTTCGACAAGAATTATTAAAATCAGATAATGAACAGTATATTGATCTGGCAACACGTGTTCATGATATAGCCGAAGAGTCGGTTGCCGATTTTCTGGTCGATCTGAATCTAGCCAATATCGACAGACACATTAATGAAATTCGTGAGATCGACGCTAGCCTGATCCGACTCGCTCAAGGCAACTACGGCAAGTGCTCTGACTGTGGCGAAGCCATTTCTGAACAACGCTTAAAAGTCAATCCAACATCCTGTCGTTGCTATAATTGTCAGGAAATACATGATAAGAAGTTCGTCCAACCAGGACATGCAAGTCTTTAATTTGACAGAAAACAGGTTCCATAAAGCAATATAATCATGTAGTACCTGGCGCGTAATACGAAGCAGATTAGGTCGTATATTTTTCCTCTAAATGGAGGGATACCGATCCACATTTTATCATGAATCACTTATTATCCCTTTCTACCTTATCTCTCAGGTTTCGCAAGATCATAACCTTTGCTTGATTTTAATTTAACGTCGTCAGCGTGTATTGGCTTTCAATCAAATCAGCCCGCACTGCCCATCCTGCTCGGGCGTAAGAGCACTTTGCCCTGACTTCATGCTATATATAATTTTTTTATTACCACAATGACATTCTTAGGCGTATATGTTCGCTCTATGTAAATAATAGATGTTTGAAATCAACCAGAAAACAACAAATTATCTGGACATATTGTTTTAACCAGGAGCATCTGCAGTGATGATGTCTATAATCCATATGAGCAAGTCC